>DATHPB010000063.1:0-4072 GCA_035484295.1 Cytophagaceae bacterium | reverse complement strand
AAGAATTTTGGACCTGTAATTTACATTAGCTCAGAAGAGCTAGGTGCTGCTACCCTTACAGATAAATTAAACATTTTATCTTCTTCACTCCCTGCTAATTTACATTTTGTTAGAAAGCTCTCCATTGCAAGAGACAATTTGAGTGATTACTCTTTCATCATTTTTGATTCTGTTTCTGACTTAGGTATTGACCTCAAACTATATAAACAACTTCGTGAAGAGAACCCCAATGCAGCTTTCATCATTGTTCTACAGCACACAAAAAATGGTCAGTTCAGAGGTGACAAAACATGGGAACATGAAGTAGAGATCGGTGCAAGAGTTGAAAACTATGCCATCCAAACTTATCGCAACAGATACGGTGTCTTCGGCAATTTCAATTTTTATGATGAAAGGCTAAAGAAGGACAATGAGTAAGGGACACGTTGTCTGTGTGTCAAAATGTAGTCAAGATCATGTTCAAATAAGTTGAAAAAAGTTAAAATCAGGATGAAAATTATGGACAAAATAACTTGGTCAGTCTTAAAAGCACGCTTTCACGCTCCAACACCAGCCTTTTGGAAAGCGGTTCGGTTAAAGTCATTAATTATTGCTACGGCAGCAGGTGTGTTAGGCCCAGGTTTAACTGGTATCGCTGCTAAATATTCACAGTATCTACCAAGTTGGGTAATGCCTACAGGTATTTATATCACGATTGCATCAGTACTTATTCCAGTGTTGGTTGCAACTGTCGCATCATTCACAGTAGAACCACCTGACAAACAAGTCTAAACCATGCGCAACATACTGTAGAAAAATACTCTATGAACACATACGAAAAAATCATTGCTGTATTGATAATGCTACTTGTTTCAGTCGGTTTGATATTCTACCTCCATGAAATCAAAGTGAGTGTTGACAAGAACAGAGTTGCCATTGAAAAACTCAATCTAAAAGACTCAGTAAACACAGCCGTTTACCAGCTCAAAGACACCTTGGCTAAACAGTCTCAATATCTCCAGCAAACAAAAACAGTACGATTCAAAAAAGAAACTAAAATTCTTAAACATGAAATGGACACTCTTCATTTTGATCCTTCTTTACTCCCTAATTACTAAAGCACAAAGCTTGTATAGAGATAGCGTTCATTATTCACTACCTCAATATCGTGCGCAGCGTAATTGGTGCATTGCTGCAAAAAACACTATGGCTTTACAAGACTCAACCATCAGTTCTCAGGATTTTATTATTTCAGTGATGGGAAAAAGGATAGCGAGTAGAGACACGTTGCTATCTCAGAAAGATTCCACTATCAAAAACATTTCCAACCTAGTCCCCAAAGCAATTGACGGAGAGAAATTCTGGCATCCTTTTAAAAAGGGTGTTGGAGCTGGAGTAGTAATCACAGTTATTGGTATAGCAGTAGTTAAAGTTATTTTCTCAAATAAGTATTAATATAGGGAGCATCGTTGATATCGATATTTAATACATACACCTATAAACCAGTAGTTTATTCCATTTTTAGGCACTAGCTACCAACATTATGATAAATAGTGTTGTATTATTTTATTTTAAATGATACATTGGTGTTTCATTATAGGATATATGGATCAAGAGTTCAAATTGGATCATTTTTGGGGAGCTGAATCACTGCAAAAGACAAGCGAGTTATACTCTTTTTTAACCGAGTCAGTCTTTACTATCAAAGACCTGGGAATTAACAAGCGAGTGGTCATGCATTGGGATAATAGTGGTTTGGTAGTGATCAAAAGAGAAAGTAAAGAAAATTGGAGACGCTTTAACTTTATTGATTACGTCTGGTTACACATCATCCATGACCTAAGAGAGATAGGCTTTCCCATACCTTTAATTTTAAAGGCAAAGGAAGATTTGTTAACTCCAATCTCCTTGCAATGGTTAATTGATTTCTTAAAACTCAGACCGGAATTAATCGATCCGCTTTCAAAAGATGACTCCCTGAATGATTTAAAATCTATCATCAAATCTGAAGAAACAGAAAACGAGAACATTTATATCAATACATTGATTCTTCTTATTGTAGAAACCATTTCAAAAAGAAAACCTGTTTCAATCATCATCTTTCATGATGGGGTTGCCATTCCTTTTTTAGGCAACTCACTTGAAAACTATACCGATGAAATCAATTACAAAATGACCTATGAAACCTATATCGTCATTTCTGTTTCAAATATCATCAAACGATTCTTACTTGATCCTAACTCAACATTTGCTATCAGTAAGCTAAATATCCTGGAAGAAAATGAAAAGCATCTATTAGAGATTGTCAATTCCGGCAAATATGTTTCTGTAACCATCCATTTCAAAAATCAGAAAATGAAGAGCCTTGAATTAGTAAAAGATCAGGATATAAAAAGAAAGATCGTAGATGTCATTTCGGACGGCTCTTACCAAGATATAGTTATCAAGACACACAAAGGTATGGTAACCAAAATACAAAATACAATTAAAGTAATACTTGATTAAATAAATAGACAACGATAACAACAACCTTATGACAAACAAGATAAGTAATGCTGTAATATATACTCGTGTAGCATCTTTAGAACAAGCAAACGATAATGCTATTATATCTCAACTCAATGAGTGTAAAAAATATGCGCAAGAACATAATATAACGGTGCTTTCGCATGTGGACGAATCAGGCAAAAAAAGTAGCAATAGTCTTGAAACGCTCCTAAATAACACAAAAGAGAGCAAAGAAGAAATATCTTATATCATCGTTTATGATCTGAATCGCTTATCACGATCAAACGAAATAGTAGCGGCTTTCTTAGCTGAATTAAAAAAACTAAATATCTCAATACTTACAGTAAAGAACGATGATAAACATGACTGTTTATATTTATAAAAGAGTGAATCATTAACGACCTGAACACACAGGGCATACAAATAAATACCCATACGATAAAGTTATCGCTGGGTAAAGAATACAGCTTACAAAAAATAACTATTCAAAGAGTAAAGGTGTTGTAATCAGAATACAAAACACGGTTAAGTGAATGATAGAATAAACCCGATACAAAAAGGGGGATGGGATATAAGTGCAACTACTGAAATATCAGACTTGCATTCTTATGTGAAGCAGCACAATGTCAAGGACAAAAAAATTAAACAGGGAAGATATTACTCCAGAAAAGTTAAGACAGTTTGACGGATTTGAACAAATAACAGATGAAGAAGCAAAATTGATATGTGAATTTACCATTCAATATTGCTCTATTATTTACGAATCATACCAGTACAACAAACAAGCACAGAGCCATGAAAAATGTACCAAAAGAGTTTCAAAAGTTTGTTAAAGTAAATCCACATGCAGTCAAAGCGAGAGGATTCAATAGCGTTATTTATACCAGGGTTTCCACAAAGGAACAGGCTGATAATAATCTCAGTCTTCAAACTCAACGCAAAGTTTGCGAGCAATACGCAGAGAAACAAGGGTACAATGTTCTCTCCTATTTCGGAGGTACTTATGAAAGTGCCCAAAGTGACGAAAGAAAAGAGTTTAAAAGAATGCTTGATTTTGTTAAGAAAAGTAAAGAAAGTGTATCCTACATCATCGTTTATAGCGTAGATCGCTTTTCTCGTTCCGGTGCTAATGCCATTTATATCGCATCTGAATTAAAAAAACAAGGCATTACAGTATTTGCTGTTACTCAACCTTCTGATTCAAGTACAGCAAGTGGAAGTCTTCAACAGAATATCCATTTTATTTTCAGTGAGTATGACAACCAAATGCGCAGAGAAAAGTGCATGGCCGGAAGCAAGGAAAAGCTATTGATGGGTCATTGGGTAGCAAAGGCTCCTTTGGGTTATGATAATATAAAAATCAATGGAGAAAAGAAAGTTGTAATCAATCAGAAAGGAAAGCTCATCAAGAAAGCTTTCGAGTGGAAAGCTTATGAGGGGTTAACCAATATGCAAATTAAAGAACGATTAGCAGAACATGGCCTTTCTTTATGCAAGCAAATGATAAGCAAAATATTTGCAAACCCTTTTTATTGCGGACTTATCACAAATACCTTACTTGATGGAACAATCATTGAAGGCAAAC
>DATHPB010000062.1:0-2741 GCA_035484295.1 Cytophagaceae bacterium | reverse complement strand
GAAAAAATTAACCTTGGACTAAATATGTTAGAAGGATTATTTGACATTCAGGAACAATCTGTTGAAGGCACCAAGAAATCGTACCATGTAAGGGTCAATCCTGCACACGAAGTATTTGTGGGACACTTTCCCGAACAACCCGTTTTACCTGGCGTAGCGATGGTCTACCTGTCTCGGTTTTTGACGCAATTGCAAAGCGTAGGAAGAAAGTTAAAACTAAAGGATGCCTCGCAAATTAAGTTCTTGGCATTGGTCGATCCGAGAGTGAATTCAGAATTTACTTATACTAATGACATTGTAAAAGAAATAGACGGAGTGTTATTTGTAAAAGGAGAGATGAAACACAACGACGTTACCTTCTTTAAAATATCTGCCACTTATAATGCATAGGTCATGACTTTGCAGTCTTTGTTTGAGAAACACAACGTCTATGTATTGATTCCTACCTACAACAATGCAACAACCATTGCGCAGGTGATCAATGCAGTATTGTTGTATACCGATCGAATACTGGTAGTAAACGACGGATCTACAGATCATACACGCGATGTGCTTGCTCAGTTTAGAAATATCGAGGAAGTTTCCTATCCTGTCAATAAAGGCAAAGGATATGCCTTGAGACAAGGATTTAAATACCTCATCCATAAAGAGTGCAAATATGTCATCACCATTGATTCAGACGGGCAGCACAAACCTTCTGACTTGATCCATTTCATCGAAAACATCGACAGGCATCCGGCAGCCATCATGATGGGCGCGCGAGACATGGGACAAGCGAATGTTCCAGGCAAGAGCAGCTTTGGGAATAAATTCTCTAATTTCTGGTTCAACTTGCAGACAGGCATCAACATGCCCGATACCCAAACGGGTTATCGTTTGTATCCATTGTACCTGATGAAAAAGATTCCTTTGTTTACGAACAAGTACGAACTGGAAATAGAAGTCATTGTGAAGTCCGCTTGGAGAGGAATAGAAGTGGTAGCCGTACCGATCGACGTGTACTACCCTTCGAAGGAAGAACGCATCTCACATTTTCGTCCGTTTAAAGATTTCTCGCGTATCAGTGTGCTCAATACCTGGCTGACTACATTGGCCTTGCTGTATTACATTCCTAAACGATTGATCTTTGGAGTAAAAAAAAAATCTTACCGTGAAGTCATTCGCAGTGCTTTTGCTTCACCCGATGAACCGATTTACATCAAGGCATTGTCGGTGGCCTGGGGTTTGTTCATTGGTGTGGCACCGATCTGGGGGTATCAATTGCTGATTGGAATACCGTTGGCGCATTTATTCAAACTCAATAAAACCATCACCTTTATCTCGGCAAATATTTCTTTGCCACCCATGATTCCTTTTATCATCTATGGCAGTTTGAAAATGGGAGAGTGGATAACCGGAAACAAAGTAGATATTTTATCACGTGCTATCAGTTCCTTTACCTTAAATGACATCTCTCAATCCTTATGGATTTACGTGATCGGAAGTGTCACATTGGGAGTTGCATTAGCTATTGCAGGCGGTGGAATCAGTTATGTCATCATGAAAGCAAGCAAAGGCTTGTCGAGGAGAAGTAAATAAAACATGCGTTCATTCATAAAAGAATATTGGATACTTGGTGTACTGGCATTGGTCTGTGCATTGTTTGCATTCAACCTGAAAAACCTGAAAATCGATACGGACATCACGAATATCTTTCCTTTGTCAGAAAAAGAGAAAGGGATTGCATCGTATCTCAGCGATATGGAGATCTTTGACCGGTACACGATCATTGTTTCTGTCAAAGACTCCAATGACCTAGATCAAGCCAAGAGAACTGTTGAGCAGATCGCCGATTCACTGACCGCAGAAGAAAACGATTCGCTGTTTCAGTATGTGCAATATGCAGTAGAAGACAGTAAGATCGATCAGCTCTATGGCTTGGCGCACGACTACTTACCGTTTTTCCTGGAGGAAAAAGATTATGCGACCATCGATTCACTGATTCAGAAGGAGAGAATGACACAGGCTGTACAACGTCAGTATAATGCGTTGTTGACACCTGCTGGCCTCGTATTGAAGAAGTATTTTGTGCGTGATCCATTAGGACTTTCTCCCATTGTATTGAAAAAATTCGGGCAAGGATTTGATCAGGACATCACACTGGACGAAGGTTTTTTTGTATCAGAGTCAAAAAAGGACGTGATGTTTTTTGTCAAGGCCAAGGCAGACAAAAACGATTATGCGAAAAATAAAGAAATTTATGGTGTGTTGAAAAATACCATCGATCAGAAGATCAAATCCAACGCACTCAAAGGCGAATCGTACATATATGGGGGCGCACTGATTGCTTTTGAAAACAGCGATCAGATTAAAAAAGACACGAACTTGACCATGCTCATTACATTGGGACTGATCGTATTCGTTGTCTTGATTGCCTTCCGAAATATTTGGTCTCCATTCTTACTCATCACCCCGGTTTTCTTCAGTGCCCTTTCTGCGGTGCTGGTGATTTTCTACCTGCAGGGTGGCATCTCAGGTATAGCGGTAGGAGCGGGTTCTGTGGTGTTGGGAATAGCCATTGATTTTTGCATACACTTTTACAGTCATTACCTCGAATCGGGTTCCGTGGAAGAAACAAGGAAAGATATCGTCTTTCCTTTGTTGATGGGAGGAATTACTACCGCCGGTGCTTTCTTCTCGTTATTGTTTACTGAATCAAAGCTCTTGCAAGACTTAGGCTTGTTTGCCGGTATTGCGATCTT
>DATHPB010000061.1:0-9352 GCA_035484295.1 Cytophagaceae bacterium | reverse complement strand
TTTGGCCTACTTCAGACGCAAGGAAGAATATGAGCCAATATTTTGTGATTCTCCTGAAGAATTGTTGAAACATATTAGTGAAGGGAGAACACAGATAGTAGTTGTTGACCAGGATACTCTGGAAGAAATAGGACTTAATTTTCTTCGGTCAAAACTGGCTGTAAACGCGATTATAATAGCAATCACAGCAAGTAGAGATCTGGATTTGCTTGAATTTGCGGTTAACAAGGGAAGTTTATTTAAATATCACCCAAAACCTTTTGAGTTGGATGATTTGAATAAGTCAATTGAAGAAGCTGCGAATACATTTAAATAAGAAGGTTTTAAGAAAATATATAATGTTATAACATGTAAATTAATAATAAATAATTGTAAATTATTTATTGCCTTTTCTGGGATGCTTGCTCAAAAAGCAGTATCTTTGATTTTGTTTAAGTCTTTGAATAAGAGTTTTGTAGAGTTGTTGTTTGGTTTTATAAGCGTTTTGTTTTGAATCGGTTTTTGTTTTCTTTTTTGTTAGCTATGTTGGGAATTGAGTCACTTACGTACGCACAGAGTGTAGATGTCGAAGACACTTACAATTCCATCAAGAACAAAGAATTTGTAAAAGTGCATGGTGGAGCATCGGCTAGTTTGATATACCACGATGGTAACCGTCCAGACACGGGACGCTTGCCTTTGACTTATAATTTGAATGGTAATCTCAACTTTACCTTTTTAAAAGGTTTCTCCATGCCGGTTTCTTATAACTTAACCAATATGGGAGGAGCTTACAGTTATCCTACTTTTGGTAATCGTTTAAGTTTACATCCAACCTATAAATGGGTTACTGGTCATGTGGGTGATTTTACGATGAGCTTTTCTCCTTATACTTTCAATGGTCACATGGTTAGAGGAGCAGGAGTAGATGTGACCATCGAGAAGAAAGTAAAAGTGAGCGCCTTTTATGGTATACTGAATCAAGCGGTACAATATGATTCTACCAATAGAACCTTACCAGCAGTTTATAAACGCATAGGGTATGGTTTGAATGCGTTATATAATAATGGAAAGTCAACAGCAGGTGTATCTTATTTCATTGGAAAGGATCAACTAAGTTCTATTCAGCAACCACCGGACTCCTTACGAATTTATCCTAAAGAAAATGTGGCCCTTGGTTTAAAATTGGGTCAACGTATCAATTCCAATTTGCTGGTGGAAGGTGAATATGGATTAAGTATAACAACAGAAGATGCAAGGATCAATGATGGTTCTGTAAGAACGCTTAATGTCCTCAATCAAGTTCACATCAATCAAAGTTCTGATCAGCGTAGCGCCTATAAACTTAGAGGAAGTTATACCTTTTTGAAAAATACAATAGGATTAGGATATGAACGTGTGGCTCCCGGTTATCAAACGATGGGAGCGTACTACTTTAATAATGACTTTGAAAACTTTACCGTGGATTATGCCCGTATGTTTTTCAAAGGCAAGACACAGTTCTCTGCTAAAGGAGGTTTGCAACGAGACAATTTAGATAAGAGTAAAGCCGGAACCACGCAACGTTACATTGGTTCTGCACAAATTTCAACACCCATTGGAAAGAAGATACAGTTTTCAATCAACTATTCTAATTTTCAAAACTACATGCGTGTACGCAATCAGTTTGACAACATCAATCAAAGTTTGCCAAGACCCCCAAGTGATAGTTTGAATTACATACAAATCAATAATAATGTAAACACAAATATTACTTACTCACTGGAACGATCTAAAGAACGTATTCAGAACATTTTAATGAATGTTAATTTTCAAAAGAGTAGTAATAAGCAAAATGGAGTGGCATTAGCGTCTGCTGGAATAATCATGTACAATGGGATGTTGGGTTATAATCTTAATCTTGTCAAGCAACGCATCAGTACGACGGCTTCTTTCAATACAACAGTTACTCAAACGCAAATCAATACGGTCTACTACGGTCCAACGGTCACTGTGAATAAAAGGCTGGTTAAAGATCAATTGTTAGTTGGGATCTCTACATCCTATAATAGGGCAGAGTCCAATGGTAGTTTACAAAGTCAGATCATTAACATTCGATCAAACATAGGTTTTACTTATAAGAAACGACATACACTTAATCAGTCTTGTCTTTATCAGTTCCGCAGTCAAACAACACTTGGAACAACAGACGGAGATTTTACAGGAACAATCACTTATGCTTTTAACTTTTAGGGGATGCAAAAATTAGTCAAGTATTTTTTAGCTGGAACATTATTTATACTTAGTTCAGTGCAAGCTTTCGCTGTAGAAGATAGCTGTACTGTGGCTCCTGTAGTTATAGAAGAAGAGTCTTTGTATTCTATGGCTCTACTTGATGCGATGACACAATCGGACGTAGAGGTGTCAGATCCGGGAGATGATGGTTTTAGTACTTTAAACACGCTTTCTCAATCCATTGTGCAAAAAAGAGATTCTGTTGTTGCTACCATGAATGCTTTCATTGCCAAAGGAAATTTTGTAAACATGTTTCCTGACCGCATCGATAAGTTACCGATTGGTATTACAAAAACGCTTTCAAATATTAAATGGACACTATTACTTACTAATCTCACTGTTACTCCCGATGGTGGCTTACTGAGTGCTTACCTGAAAGTAGAAATACAGGGGAAAGATCAAGATCCTAACAAGGAACTGTATTTTGGTGTAGAAGGGGTAAGGCTCAATGGTGATGGGAGTGTGTCGGATATGAAACTGGTTTTACTAGGCGAGTTTGCCGTGAAGTTCAACGATCAATACCGCTTGGTATTAACAGGAACAATGAATACTAATACAGGACTTTCTACGCCACAATCTACTTATGCTGTTGTCGGTTGTCAGGGACTCAAGCTGTTGAATCTAAATGGTTATTTAGAACTGTCCAATAAACTGGTTATTCCAGTTGATCCCTCGCAAACCAATGTGAAGGCGGCATTTGCCATTAGTGCGACCAGTTTTAATGACATTGTGGTACAGGTAACATTACCGCCATTTGAAGTAAAAGGATTAAGTGATGTAGAGTTCACCTTGCGCAACGCCACCCTTGATCTCAGCGATACTCGCAATGCTCCAAGCATGGTATTTCCTACCGGATACCAGGACAAGTATTATCCGGGTAATTCCATGCTTTGGAGAGGAGTCTATATACAGGAACTTGACATTGTTCTTCCACAGCAGTTCACCAATAAGAATACAGGCGTTCGCCCCAGCTTTGTGGGACAATGCATGATCTTTGACCAGCAAGGTGTCAGTGGTATCTATTCTGTAAATGCTACACTACTTTCTTTGGGTGATGGTAATGCTTCAGGCTGGAAGTTTTCAGTAGATAGAGTAACACTTCAACTGGAAGCCAATAAATTGACTCAAGGGGGTTTTGGTGGAGGGCTTGTACTGCCAGTCTCAAATAGGGATGGCTCGACCGTACCTATGGCTTATAATGCCATCATTACAGATCAGGATGAATATATTCTAACGGCAACACTTACTAATAAGATTGGCTTTGATATGCTCCAAGCGGATGTGGAGCTTTATCCTAATTCATACATTACCCTTGGTTTGATAAGAGATGCCAACGGAAACAAGAAGTTTAAACCCTTAGCGGTACTTACCGGAACAATGACTATCTCCAGCCTGTTCAGGGGAACGATTGGTTTTACAGAATTGCGTTTGATGACCGATGCCCCTTATTTTAAAATTGGTGGGGTAAGTTATACTACGCAAAATACGATGTCCAATTATCCGGTGAGTATCTCACAAATTGGCATTGCTGAAACTACGATAGAAGGACAAGACTGCCTTGAATTTAAATTCTCCGTTGCTGTAAATATTGACGAAGGAAAAATCAAAGGCAATACCACCTTATCATTGAGCTGTTACTACGATAAGCCATCTGACGATGAAACGGGAGGGAAATGGAAATTCTACAAGTTCAGAGTGTATGAGATTGATTTGCTGGCTGATTTTAGTAGTCTAAAGGTATTTGGAAAAATAATCTTCATGCAAGATGATCCGATATATGGCAATGGTTTCTATGGGCAAGTGAACATGACCTATTCAGGTAAGTTTACGATCATGTCAGAAGCGATCTTTGGAGCGAAGACTTTCAGGTATTGGTATGTGTATGCACAGATTGATTTACCTGTACCCATTACTGTTGTCGGTCCATTTATGCTTGGAGGCTTTGGAGGAGGAGCATACAGCAAAATGAGTATTGCTCCTAGAGGTTCCGCTATTCCTTACCTTCCAGACAGTACCTCTAGTTTTGGTGTAAAAGCGATGGTGGGCTATGTAGTGGCCAAGAAAGAAGTCTGCAAAGGCAGTCTGGTATTTGAGATGTGTTTCAATAGCAGTGGAGGAGTGAAATATATTTCTTTCTATGGAACAGCGGAAATATTAGCAGGTAGCCAAGCTCTTGCCAGTATTTCAAGTACCGTATCTCAGGCTCCTGCTTCTGCAACGAAAGCAACTGATCCTGCTACCTCTACTAAAATCGCTTCTGGTAATGTTCAGCAGGTGGCTCAGGATATGCAAGTCGGTTCACCACCTACTTCCAGTATTTTTGCAAGCATTGGTATACAATACAACTTTGAAACATCCACTCTTGAAGCCACTTCAGAGATATTCATCAACTTAGGCATGCTGAAAGGTATTGGCACGTATGGACGTGCGGGTTGGCTGGATTTTCACATGGCTCCTGATAACTGGCATTGTTATGCTGGAACTCCGGAAGATCGTTTAGGCATTGTTTTAAGCATTGCTGGTATGCAATTAAAAACCGGAAGTTATTTTATGGTGGGTACGCAGATGCCAACCTTCCCTGATCCTCCGACAGAAGTGATGCGAATATTAGGCCCAGATTTATATCCAGCCCAAAACAACATCAGCACGGGTAGTTTGCAAACGGGTTCAGGCTTTGCCTTTGGACTTGATCTGAGTTTACATGCAGACATTAAATTCCTGATCCTGTATGCCAACATGACGGCAGGTGTAGGAGGAGATGTGATGCTCAGACAATATCCAGATGCGCACTGTGCAGGCAGTACGGCTGAACTAGGGATCAACAACTGGTATGCCAACGGTAGGGTATACACCTACTTAGAAGGAGAGATCGGTGTACAAGTGGATCTGTTCTTTATTCATACCCGTATCCCGATACTTAATGGCGCAGCAGCAGCCATGCTGGAAGGTGGTGGCCCCAATCCTACCTGGGCGACAGGATACCTGAGAGTAGTGTTTAGTGTCCTTGGAGGTAAAGTGTCAGGAGACATGAAAATGAAAATGTCATTGGGTGACGAGTGTGTGATTGTGAACAACACACAAGCACCTGTTAATTTTAAGATCATATCCGATGTTACTCCGGTAAATAGTGCTACAGAAGTAGATGTGTTTACTTCTCCTCAGATTGCTTTTAACGTAAGTGTGGATGATCCTTTTGAAGTAAGCGATGGGGATAACAGCAGAATGTTTAGGGTAAAGATCAGTAGCTTAAAATTGACAAGTGGAAGTAGTGACCTGACTTTCACACAAAACTGGACAAATAAAAAACAAACATTAACACTTACTCCTAATAACAGTTTACCGTCTCAAACTACAGTTCAACTCAATGTAACGGTACTGTTTGAAGTATTGCAGAACGGCAGTTGGTCTACTTATGTAGTCAATGGTAATACACCTACCGAACAGCAAGTGATCAGTTTTAAAACCAGCGTAGCGCCAACGGATATTCCTATGCGCAATGTGGCATTCATGTATCCGGTTCATCAGCAAAAAAATCTGTACAAGGATGAAAACAAGACAGGATACATTGTCTTAAAACAATGGCAGGATTACTTGCTCGACGGTGATACCAAAACCAGTAAGCTGGTCAAGCTTACTTCATCGGATAGTACACAACAAGTAGTACTCACACCAGTTTTATCACGTGGAGATAAAAAAATAAGCTTTGACATCAGTGCCTTGAAAAACACTACGACATATAGTGTGGCACTAGTGACTCGCCCAATAGGAGGTCAAACAGCGACAGCAGATAGTTCTACAGCTTCTTTTGGTAATCAGGACGATGGGCAATATAATGTCACGGAAAACAAAGCCCAGACGGTGGTGAAAAATTCAGGCGAGAAGCTGTTGCTTCCTTATAGTTTTGCAACCAGTAAATACACTACACTCTCTGCAAAGCTAAACGATATTAACAGTGGTATCAGTGCTAGGTTAACCTACATGATCAATCCAGATTATACCAATGTGCGAACAAGGGGCTATGAAGCATTTGATTCAACGGAACTCTTTGGTAGTGCCTACACCGCCAACGAGCCTTTATTGAATTACCAGTCGCTATTAAGTGATACTTATTATCAAAGTGTAGTATTTCCTAAAATCTACAAAGACTATCCTTATTCCAGTGCTGCAAGCATAACGATCAAAGACAGGGATGTTTCCGAGTATGGTTTTCCTCCGGCAAAGGCCATGTATAATGATCCTGAGTATGTGCTTGATCCCAACCGTATGCCTTATATAGATGGGCTGGTAGACATATACCGCAGAGATTATACGGATATAGAGAACCAGATGATCAATCAATACGTGAATGGTAAACAGTACTTATTGAAAGCCTATCCTCAGTTCTTTCTTCGTTTCCCTGAACCACCCGCTAATAATATTGAACAAGTTCAATTCAATTATGTCATGCCGGGCAATCAGATGGGAACAAGTGCAGTGATTAATTATAAGAGGTAATGCAAAGAATAGTTATACTAATGATTGGCCTTTTGCTAGTGTTGAATGCTCAAGGACAGACAAAGAAGAAGGTTACAGGGAAGACAACATTACCTACAAAAACAACATCTTCTGCTAAAGTAGAAAAAGACAGTACCGCATTAAAAAACACATTAAAAATACTCAGCAGTGTGAATGAAAAATCTGTCAAGTTGCGTTGGGCATTGACTTCATCGACAGGCTGGAAAGCTTGCAATGAGTATGGTTTTCGTATTGAGCGTTACACGTTAAAAAAGGATAGTACGTGGTTACCTACACCAGAATTAATGGTGATGGCTAATCCTTATAAAGCAAAGCCACTCTCAGAATGGGAGACACTGGCTAAACAAGATGATTATGCAGCGATCATGGCACAGGCATTATACGGACAAGAAATGAAGGTAGATATTTCAGATCATAATCCACTCACTCAAATCGTGAACCAGACACAGGATTTGCAGCAGCGTTATGCCTTGTCCATGCTGGCCTGCGATATGAGTTTTAATGCCGCCAAGTTTGCTGGATGGGGCTATGAAGATTCTACGGTGAAAAAGAATGAGCGTTATTTCTACCGTGTGATTCCACTTGCTCCCGCTACAAAAATACTGGTGGATTCGGCCTATGTAGTAGTGAAGATGGAAGAAGTGAAAAAGTTACCTGCTCCCGGAAAACCAGACATCATCTTTGGTGACAGCACGGCAACTGTAGGATACAACTATTTCTTTTTGAAGGATACCTATATGGCTTTTCATATCGAGCGTTCTGAAGACAATGGAAAGAGCTTTCAGCAATTGACCAAGACTCCTGTGACGGCCATGAATGTGAAGCAAGGCCAGGACAGTTACCAGTTTTTTTATTCGGATAAATTAAAAGATAATACAACTACTTATCACTACCGCATAAAAGGAGTCACTTCATTTTCTGAAATAGGTCCGGTATCTCCCATAGTAAAAGGTAAAGGAATTACGCATGTCAGCGCTTTTCCACATTTGACTTCCTGCTTGCTTAATGAAAAAGACTATGCGGAACTGGAATGGGAGTTTGATGCAAGCAATGAAAAAAAGATCAAGGGTTTTGAAATCAGCCACAGTACTAAAAACGGTGGCCCATACAAAGTAGTGGAGTCGGGCATTGTACCTACTGTTCGTAAATTTACAGTGAAGAAATTAGAAAGCTCCAATTACTTTAGCATAACAGCCATAGGAAAGAACGGTGAGCGCAATACTTCTCCTGTTCGCTTTCTTCAACTCATCGATTCCATTCCTCCGGCTCCACCTGAGATTCTGAGTGCGACAGTGGATAGTTTGGGTAAAGTGATCGTGATCTGGAAAGCCAATACAGAAAAAGATATGCTGGGCTATAAACTGTTTCGCAAAAACAATTTAAAGGAAGAAGCTTATCCCTTAAATGATACACTCATTAAAGCAACGGTCATGGAAGATCAATTGCATCCCAGCATGATCAACCGCAAGATTTATTATAGTGTGATGGCTTTTGACAAACGTTACAACCAATCGACGTTAGTTAAATTCACAGAAGTGGTAAGACCAGATGTGACACCTCCAACATCGCCTCTGTTTAAAACATACAAGATCACAGAAGATGGTGTGTATTTGAATTGGGCAAGATGTCAAGAGGAAGATGTGGACAGACACATTCTGCTTCGCAAATCAACTTCCCCAAAAGCTACCTGGGTCATTGTGGCACAGTTTAAAGATACCACTTCTTTCTATACGGATAGGACAGCAGAAGCGGGCAGGTCCTATTGGTATTCGATACTGGCAAAAGATGAAAGCGGATTGGAGTCTGTTCCAGTGCAACCGCTCAAACTCAGTTTACCTGCTGATCCGGTTAAACTTAAAGTCACAGGATTTAAAGCCGTACCTAATTTAGAAGGAACAGCCGTAGAATTGCAATGGCAGACGGATCGCAATGATATTGACCATTTCGATTTGTACAAAGCTGAAGAAGAAGAACCTATTACTTTATGGAAAATACAGGACGGTAAAGTGCGCAACACAAAAGACAGCATCAAGCTGAACTACCGCTATGAGTATATGATTCGCATGGTGCTAAAGAACGGATCAACGGGTGCGTTTAGTAAAATTAATTTTTGAAAGAAAGAGATATGAAAAGGATTCTTTTATTGTTATCGGTATTGACTCTTTTGAGCTTGTCAGAAGAGTTGTATGCTCAGGCGATATATGGTTGGCGTTATGAGTTAGAAGAAGATGGATGCTGTGATTGCTACGATCGAAGACTTGTAGTGACTAATTTAGTAGTCAATGGAGATACCACTACTGACAGATGGGCCATAGACATTGCCAACTATAATAGTTCAGAAAGCAGACCCCAGGGAGGTTTTACGTTTCCTGCCACTGGAACTATTTCCGAGTTTTCTATTGGGCTGGAACGAAATGAATTTTGTAATGCAGATATACTAGGTGCGCCGCAGGATAACAATCCCCTTAAAACATTTTATACTTCTGATATTGCTGCTGTTTATAAAACGACCAGTTATTGGAAAAAGAAATACCCCTTGTCTGCCAACTTTAGTCCGGTCAATCCCTACGAGTTTTTCAGGGTA
>DATHPB010000060.1:0-2986 GCA_035484295.1 Cytophagaceae bacterium | reverse complement strand
CTCCCTGGTAATAGATATTTTCATCCGTAATTAAATAAGCGGCGGCAAAAAAATACAAAATGGCAGGCAATAGGTAAGCGAACTTGCGGTAGATTTTTTTGGTTTGAAAATAAGAAGCGTCAGTTATCCAGTGATGAATATGTTGTATGCTGTTTTTATCGTCTGGATTTAAATTTCCTTTGGCGGTAAAGTGCTGTCTCCAATCAATTTTTTGAGCCAGTTCTTGTATCGCTTGTTGATTAGTCAGTATATCTTCCTGACGTTGTGTTTTGAAAAGATGAGCCAGCTTATTTCTGCCAATCGCTGTAGACGTACGATTTATACTTTGAAACAAAGAATTTTGTCCGAAGATGTCTAAGTCGTGTGTGTAAGGATGTTCTGTTTCCAAGTATTCGTCACCGGCTGGGAAAGCGGATAAATCACCTTGAAGTGCACAAATTTCTCTTTCGTTGATATGGATCAATTCACGGTAAAGAGCAATTTTCTTCTTAATAGTTCGGTGTTTGTTGATCAAATAAAAAAATACCGTGCCACCCAATAAAATGGTAAGTATGGCATAAGCATTGTCGAAGTGGTAATAAACATAAATGCTAAGTCCGGTGAGCAAAGCAGCCAAAAGTCTAAAAGCACCGGTGCGTGTGCTTTTAGCAGACTCCTGTTTCAGCAGATCTTGATACGTACCGATTCGTTCAGTGTATAAATTCATATTTAGGTGAAACTGATCACTGGCGACCTTTATTCTTTTTCTTTCAACTCTAACCAACGAAAAGTATGTTCTTCCAACTTGTCTTCCACTGTCTTTAATTCATTACCTGCTGATAAAATGACATCGTAGCTGTTTTCGCTGTTATTCATTTTTTCTATCAAACTGGTTTTCGACTGTTCCAGTTTCTCAATCTCTTTATCCAGATCTTCCAATTCTTTCTTTTCCTTGTAACTCAATTTTGATTTTGCTTTTTCGGCAGGAACTGTTGTTATGGATTCTGCAGCAATCTCCACTTTTCTTTCCACCGAACTGTTGATGTTTCTATTGCTCTTTAAATATTCCTGATAATCGGTATAGTTTCCGTTGAACAACTTCACTTCAGGACCTTGACCAAATAAAAACAATTCATCTACTGCCAAATCCATCAGGTACCTGTCGTGGGAAATGAGCAACAGCGAACCTTCATAAGATTCCAAGAAATCTGCCAGGCTATTGATCGTATCTAAATCCAAATCATTGGTAGGTTCATCAAGAATCAGAAAGTTGGGATTACTCAATAATGTAATGATGAGTTGTAGACGTTTTTTTTCTCCACCACTCAATTTGTAAAAAGGAGTATACTGTTCTGCACCACTAAAGCCAAAGGTTTGAAGGAAGACACTTACCGACAATTGTTTTTTCCCAACTTCTATGTATTCGGTAATGTTTTTTACAATGTCAATCACACGTTCGTTAGGAGGATAAGAGGTTTCTTCCTGTTTCAGCCAACCGATCTTTGTAGTCTCTCCTAAATCTATTCTCCCTGAGTCGGGTTTCAATTCACCTGACAACACCTTGATGAAGGTACTTTTTCCTGAACCGTTCGGCCCCACCAGTCCTAATTTTTCTTTGCGCGTAAAGACGTGCGTGAAATTCTCAAATATTTTTTTATCCGGAAAACTCTTAGACAGATTGTGGGCTTCCAGTACTTTATTTCCTTGGCGAGAACCTTTTACCTGCCATTGTATTTTATTGTCTTCTACTTTTTCGTTGGCTTTCTTTTCTGTTTCAGCAAAGGCTTCTACACGGTACTTCGCTTTGGTGCCGCGTGCTTTCGGCTGGCGACGCATCCAATCCAATTCTTTTCGGTAAAGGTTTTGTGCTTTGCCCGTTATCACTTCTTGCTGACGTGCCCGTTCTTCTTTGTTTTCCAGGTATGAACCGTATTTACCGGAATGTTTGTACAATTTCCCAGCGCTGATTTCTATAATTGTATTACACACCGTATCTAAGAAATAGCGGTCGTGTGTAATCAGTAGAAGAGTGGTGTCTGACTTGCTCAAATAATTTTCTAACCAGGCAATCATGGATAGATCCAAATGGTTGGTTGGTTCATCTAACAATAATAAATCAGGTTCAGTGATCAACACTTTAGCCAGGGCCATGCGTCGTTTTTCCCCGCCAGACATGAGGTTTGTGAGTTGATTGAAATTATTGATGCCTAGTTCGGATAAAATACTTTTGCAACGCGATTCATAATCCCAGGCTTGGAGCCGATCCATTTCTTCAAAAGCCTTTGTCATTTGATCTGCGTCTTCAGTCGTCAATGCCTGATCATAAAGTTGTATGGCCTTTACAATTTCATCACTTCCTTCAAAGATCCATTCCAGTACTGTTCTATCATTTTGAACAACCGGAGTTTGTTCTAGTAAGCCGATGCGTATTTCTTTGTTGACTGCCACATCTCCACTGTCTGGCTGCGTTTTGCCTGATAAAATGGTGAAGAGGGTAGACTTGCCGCAACCGTTTTTTCCAACAAGAGCAATTTTTTCTCCTTGCTGTATCCCAAAGGTGAGGTCTTCAAACAAAGTTTTTTCATTGAAGCTCTTTGAGAGATTGCTTACAGATAAATAATTCATAAAAGGTAAACGTATGTTTATGCTGAATGGTAAATGCGCATTTTGTCGATTGTCAGTTGCAAGTCGGCAAGCACGTTGATGTAGGCTATATAAGCACTGTGTGGACTATCGAAAGGACTGAAATAGTTGTGTACTTCTCCGTCGGAATGTTGCTTGGTGCTCATGTAGTAAAAATGATCGGAGCATTGCAGTGCCGACCAAGTTTCAAGTAAAGATCGGTTTTTTAATTTTAATATAATATCCCTGAGACTGTATAGTTTCTCAATACATTCTTTCTGCATGTCATTTTGCACCCATGCACTGATATCCTTCTCAGAATCAGCCCAGGATGTGATGTGTGGAACCGCCAGTTTTTTCACCGTATAATACTTTTCAATCGTTT
>DATHPB010000059.1:0-2548 GCA_035484295.1 Cytophagaceae bacterium | reverse complement strand
TTGTTGTCCATTACTGCAGCATTGAATGAAATTCTATGCACATTATAACCATCTTTTTCGTTTGAACCATAAATAGATGCTTCCTGCTACACATACCATGATGAACCATGCAACGGGGTATCCCCATCTTTGATTCAGCTCCGGCATGTACTTGAAATTCATTCCGTATACACCAACAATGAATGTCAAGGGCATAAAGAAAACGGAAAGAATCGTGAGTATCTTCACGACTTCATTGGTTTTTTGTGCGGCCATTGAAATGGAAATCCCCAACAGATTATTGATGTCTTCCTGGATTTCATCGTAAATGGTAATCAGTTTCAAATGAAGATCTTTTAAGTCTTGCAAGTAGGGATTAGGTGTGCCGTGATGATACACTTGGTTGATGAGATCTGTTGTAAGAATCAACACTTTTTTACAGACGCTTCCTTTATGCTTGATGTAATATAATTTTTGCTGAATGGAGGGAACTGTGTCGCCCAGGAAAATCTGTCGTTCATATTCATCAATGATGTCTGATAATTCCTGACCTGGTGCCTCGTAGGAATGCAAGGCATGCCACAAGATTTGAGTGACCATCTCCTGTGTACTGAGATTACATCCTGCGTAACAATATTTATCTTTGATTGTTTTTAGGAAAGGTTGTTTTTGACGATGGATGGTGATGAGAAATTGACTGGAGTAGAACACCGCGACCTTGGTTGTCAGGTCCTGAATGGTGTGCGGATTGATATCGGTTTTGGGTGAAAAAGCTCTTGTAATGATGAAATTGTATTTCTCGTCTTTTTCAAATTTGGGTAAATGTCCTGCTTCCAGGCAATCCCGTACGGTGTATCGATGCAAGTCGTATTTCTTGGCGAGAGAAATTAATTCTTCCACGGTAGGTTCATATACATCTATCCAATCGAAAGGTCCAGATTCTGCAATACTTAAAATCGTTTTGATCATGGAATATTGGTACAAATTTTTCTATGTTTCTATCAATATACAAAAGTTAAACTGGAATGGTAAAATGGCGAATAGTAAAGCATGGACTATTTTTCCTTTTGCGCGAGATTATTCATTACCTTACCAAAAATAAAACTGACAAGCTATGCCGCATATTTCCATTATTTCTTCCAGCGTACGAACAGGTAGGGCCTCTCATCGTGTTGCCTTGTACTTACAAAAATACATCACCGAACAAACCATGTTTTCAACGGAGCTTCTGGATTTGAATGCATATCAATTCCCAATCTTCAATGAACGCCTGCAATATCAAACAAATCCTTCTGCACAAGTGTTGGAGTTTGCCGGTAAGATCGTGAAGGCTGATGGAGTTGTTATTGTGACACCGGAATACAACGGCGGTTATCCTGCCAGTTTGAAGAATGTGATAGACCTATTGTATAAAGAATGGCACCATAAGCCAATCGCTATAGCCACATGCTCTGATGGCTCTTTTGGAGGCACGCAAGTCATAACGTCGCTCGCTTTTTCATTCTGGAAAATAGGAGCGTGGTTGGTTCCCGGAAAATTTCAGGCAGTTAAAATAAAAGAAAATTATACCGAAAACGGCGAAGCGATAAATAAAGAAGTTTCCGATAAGGCAGCAGCCGGTTTTCTGAAGGAGTTGTTGTGGGCGATAGAATTGAAGAGCAGAAAGTAGTGTCTTCCCTAATGGTCTTGCATGTAACTTGTGAATTCAATAAAAAAGGTTTCCGGTAAACTTAAATTACCGGAAGCCTTTTTTATTATAGTATAGGAATATTATTGTGCTATTGCTTTAGCAACGAGGTCGGCTGCGTCTTTTAATACGACAGCAGATTGTACTTTCAATCCTGATTCGTTGATGATACGAGCACCTTCTTCCGCATTGGTTCCTTGCAAGCGAACAATGATTGGAATCTTGATATCACCGATTTTTTTGTAAGCTTCTACCACGCCATTTGCAATACGGTCGCAACGAACAATGCCTCCGAATACGTTGATCAGGATAGCTTTTACATTTGGGTCTTTCAATATGATACGGAAACCGGCTTCTACAGTAGTTGCATTGGCTCCACCACCTACATCCAGGAAGTTTGCAGGATCTCCGCCGGACAGCTTAATGACATCCATGGTAGCCATTGCCAGACCTGCACCGTTTACCATGCAACCTACATTACCGTCAAGTTTTACATAGTTGAGGTTGCTTGCACCTGCTTCTACTTCTAAAGGATCTTCTTCCGCAAGGTCACGGTAAGCATATAAATCCGGGTGACGATAAAGTGCGTTATCATCCAAGGAAACCTTGGCATCTACCGCTAAAATTTGTCCGTCAGACGTGCGTAACAAAGGATTAATTTCAAACAAAGAAGCATCTGCTCCTTTATAGGCAGTATATAATTTGGGAAGGAAACTTACAAAGTCTTTGAAAGCATTACCTGATAGACCTAATTGGAAAGCCACTTTACGTGCTTGGAAAGCCTGAAGTCCGACTGCCGGGTCGATCCATTCACGGAAGATTTTATCAGGAGTAGTTTCTGCCACGTGTTCGATGTCCATACCGCCTTCTGTGCTGGCGATG
>DATHPB010000058.1:0-4663 GCA_035484295.1 Cytophagaceae bacterium | reverse complement strand
CCCGTATTTATTTCTCCAGTCATGCGCCCGCTACACTCAAAGACTTTTGCTGGTGGTCGGGGCTCTCTATGACGGAAGCCAGACATGCACACGAACAGGTGAAACAGGATTTTGTTTCAGAAAAAATAGGCGAGGAGATCTATTGGATGCCCTCTTCTCTAAAAGAACAAACAAAAACGTCCGTACACTTTCTTCCTGCTTTTGACGAATTCATCATCAGTTACAAGGATCGAAGTGCATGTATTGCCTCAGAGCACCAAGCCATCGCATTCACAAGCAATGGCATATTTCGACCTGTATTTCTCATCGATGGACAAGGTGCAGGAATTTGGAACCGCACAACAAAAAAAGACATTGTACAAATTGAAGCCACTTATTTTAAAAAGACGCCTAACCCTTCGAAACAGTTGTTGGAAACCGAAGCATTGTCCTATGGTCGCTTCTTAAGTAAGAAAGTAGAGTTTTATCACGTTTAAATAAATCATACGCAGTAAGTCATTCCGCTTATCGCTTACAAATGTTCTATGAATTTAAAAAACCTGTATCATTTCTACAGCCGCATAGGGTTTGGCATTTCCATTGACGAAGCAAAAAAACTGGAAGGCAAATCTCCTGAAGAGCTGATCGATCAACAGTTAAACGTCCGTCGCTCTGAAACACGCCTGAAATTGGTTCATTTGAACGATATCCTGGATCGCAAATCACGAAAAGATCTTTCTCCATTGGAGAAGCGCGACGTTCAAAAAAAATTGCGGGAAAAAGTAAAGGAGCTCAACACCGTTTGGATGAAACAACTCATCCAGACTCCCAATGTATTGCTGGAAAGAATGACATTGTTCTGGCATGGGCATTTTGCCTGCCGGGTGGAACATCCTTACCTCGCCCAGGAGTTGAACAATATTCAACGAAAATATGCCTTCGCTCCTTTCAAAGAGCTGCTGCTTGAGGTTTCCAAATCTGCGGCGATGCTACAATTTTTAAACAACAGACAAAATAAAAAAATGCACCCCAATGAGAACTTTGCCCGGGAACTCATGGAACTCTTTACCATTGGAAGGGGTAACTATACGGAAAACGATATCAAGGAATCTGCCAGAGCCTTTACAGGATGGACCTTTGATAATGACAGCTACGAATTTGTATTCAACCAGAGACAACACGATACCGAAGAAAAAACCTTCATGGGTAAGTCTGGTTACTTCACCGGAGAAGACATCATTGATATTCTCTTGACGAAAAAAGAAACGGCTCGTTTTCTATGTGAAAAGATGTACGTGTTTTTCATCAATGAAAAAGTAGACGAAAAACGGTTGGACGAATTGACAGACTTTTATTATTCCAATCGTTACGATACCGGCAAGTTGTTAAAAAAAATAATGTGCTCCAATTGGTTTTACGACGAAGAAAACAAAGGCGCGATCATCAAATCTCCGGTTGATTTTATTGTCAGTTTCTCGAGAACATTCCGTATCATTCCTTCTGATCTGCTCATGTTGAAATTACAGAAATCGATGGATCAAATTTTGTTTTATCCTCCCAATGTAGCGGGATGGCCCGGCGGAAAAGATTGGATCGACAGTACCACGTTGATGTTCCGTTTGAAAATTCCTTCTACTTTATTGAACGGAGGCAAGGTTACGTTTTTAGAAAAAGATAACATGCCGGAAGATACTTTTAATCTGCCGGACACTGTTCAAGCCGCAGAGAATCCTAGCATCTCCTTATTGAACCACAGCAATGAGGAAATCATCGAGGCTTTACTTCGCGTCACACCTGACGAAAAGAACAAGATGCTCTTACTTGGTAATATAACAGAACCCCGACAACTGGTCCTGAAACTCGTTTCCATGCCAGAATATCAGGTATATTAGAAATGATACTTGAACAATTGTCCGTGACCAAAAAAATATTTTGATGAACAGAAGAGAGTTTATAAAAAGCAGTTCGTTGGCAAGTATGGCATTCATGATGCCTGATTTTCTAAAACCCTTTCAACGCTTTGCTCCGGAAGGTTATCGCAACCTGGTGATCGTACAGCTCTCCGGGGCAAACGACGGTTTAAATACGGTGGTTCCTTTTCAAAACGACTTGTATTACCAAGCGAGAAAAAACATCATGATTCCCGCAACTGACGTTTTGAAGATTTCTGATCAGGCCGGATTACATCCTGTCATGAAAGGTTTTCAGGAACTGTACAACGAAGGATTGCTAAGTATCATCAACAGTGTCGGGTATCCTGAACCCAACCGTTCTCATTTCAGATCGATGGACATTTGGGAAACTGCCTCTGCTTCCAATGAATACCTGAATACAGGATGGATCGGGCGGTACCTTGATTCTGCCTGTGATGAATGCGATCATCCTTATCTCGCCTTGGACCTGAGTGAGCCATTGTCTTTGGCATTGAAAGGAAATACCAAAAAAGGAATTGCTATCAATAACCCCAAGCAATTGTTCAATCAAACCCGTGAACCTTTTTTCCAACAATTGAACAATCATGCTTTGGAACATGAAAACGAAAACGTATCGTATTTGTACAAAACCATCGCCGAGACTTCTTCTTCCGCAAAATACATTTACGAAACGAGTAAACTCTACACCAATTCTTATACATATCCCGATCATCCTTTAGCCAAACAACTTCAACAGATCGCTACGTTTATTGCATCAGGTTTGAAAACCCGTGTATATTATGCTTCCATGGGTGGCTTTGACAAGCACGTCAACCAGCTCAACCGGCAAGAAAAACTATTGACTGAGCTGTCTGAAAGTGTAACGGCCTTCGTAAGAAATTTAAAAAGCAACAACCAGTTTAACGACACGACAGTAATGATCTTCTCGGAGTTTGGAAGACGTGTAGAACAAAATGCCAGTGGCGGCACCGATCACGGCACGGCCAACAACGTGTTCATCATCAGTCCCTCATTGAAAAAACAAGGTTTGTACAACGGCATGGCAGACTTGAATAACTTGGACGATGGAGATTTGAAATACACGGTTGACTTCCGATCCATTTATAATACCCTTCTCAATAAATGGCTGAACGTTGACATCAACGGAATCATCAAACCGGAACTTGGAGTATTGGATTTCTTATAGTGGTGAATAAGCTAAAAATTCAATTTTTCTTTTAGCAAACTATATCCATTGCGGCTTACCGGTAAGGTTCCGCTTGATTTCAAAACGATTTGATATCCGTTCTTTTCATACGGCTCAATGCGCAGCATTTCCCGGATATTGATGATGTACGAACGATGAATACGGATGAACTGCTTGGCAGGTAATGCCTGTTCAAAATATTTCATCGTTTGTTGCTTTAAAAAACTTCCTTCTGACGTATGGATCATGACATAATCGTCTTGCGCTTCCAAGTAAAGGATGTCAGACAGAGGAATAACTTTGATGGACGATACGGTTTTTACCACAACACGCTCCAGCGCTTCTTGTCGCAAACTATGATTTTCCGACAAGTGACGGAGTTTGACTGTTTCATCTGATTTATGACGTTGGCGGTCTTCTATCTTATCGATGGATTTTTTGAACCTTTCTTTGGTAAATGGTTTCAATAAATAATCCAGGGCATTCATCTCAAATGCTTTGATGGCATGTTCTTCATAGGCCGTAGTGAAGATCACCAGGGGCATTTCATCTACCAGTTCGAGCATTTCCAATCCGCTTACCTTGGGCATTTCAACGTCCAAGAAAATAACGTCCGGTTTTAATTCCTGAATCGCTTTCAATCCATCAAATCCGTTGATGCATTCTGCCACTACCTGAAAAGCTGGGTAGTCTTTCAGAAAGGTACGGATCAATTCGCGGGCAAGCGGTTCATCGTCGATAATGAGTGTGCGTATAACAGTGGACATGTCAATACTGAGGAATGACTAATTCTATTTTAAAGATACCGTTTTCATCTTTTACTTGTGCAAGATCTTTCCGGCCGTATAACAAAAACAATCTTCTCCGTACATGTTTCAATCCCATACCACTGCCCCACTGTTTTTGTTCCTGCGGATCATGGTTGTTCGATACCGAAAGACGGATTTCCTTTTCTTCCGATGCAGCTTGAATACTTATCGTGACTGTTCCAAGGAACCGATGCAAACCATGACGTATGGCGTTTTCAATGAGCGGTTGTAACAAAAGAGGAGGAACAACAGCCGATAGAACCTGTTCGTCTGCATATGTCTCAATGACCAATCGGTCTCCAAATCGAATCTTTTCTATGTCCGAATACAAAGCGCTATTTTCCAGTTCTTCTCTCAATGAGATTAATTTTTCCTCATGCTTCGTCATCGACAAGCGCAGAAAAGATGCCAATTTTACCACCATCACCTGAGCACGCTCCGGATCAGAGAGCATCAAGGCTTGTATGGAATTCAGGGTGTTAAAAATAAAATGTGGTTGCAACTGCGATTTTAATAAGGCAAGCTCTCCTTCTTTCATCAAAGCGTTCCAATCGGTTTCTCGTTTGATGCGCTCCTTGAACGAGTAATAATATTTATACAAATAATAAGACAGTGCAATGATACCGTATAGAAACAGACCTAGAACCAAGCGCAAGGGGATAGATCTATCAATAAAAGCGATGTAGTCTACAGAGGGCAACAATACCACCAACAGGCCATAGCTTAGTGTTTGCCAGATCACCAGAAAAAACACA
>DATHPB010000057.1:0-3704 GCA_035484295.1 Cytophagaceae bacterium | reverse complement strand
GTTTTCAGTGACGTGATTCAAATAAGGCAGGTATAAATTCAGGAATTGATTATCAATAGGGTCAATGTATTTGCTGATGAATTTATTATTGCCTTTGCGCTGGCGGATTTTCCCATTGATGTCATCCAACGCCCATACGGTAAGGAATTGAGTAAAGCCTTCGTCCAAGGAAGCACGGTATGTTTCGTTCGATCCCAACATCCCGTAAAACCACATGTGACCGACTTCGTGTGCGAGCAAACCCTGGTGTTGAGGATAGGTTCCTCCGTCAAGTGTAAGCATCGGGTATTCCATGCCATCCTTGGCATCGGCAATGATGATTTTAGGCCAAACGTATGGACCGAAATCGCGGGAATAAATTTGGATCACCCGTAAGGTAAAAGGTCCCGATTGCTGCCAAAGACTGGCGTGCTGTTCCTGAGCCATGGTGATGACCTTGATACCCTGCCATTCCAACTGTCCTATGCGGTAACTGGGATCGGCGGTAAATGCAAAGTTATGTACATTTTCTGCGTGAAAAATCCAGGTCTTTGTTTTCCCTTTTTCCTTGGGAATGATGACAGATGGTTTTTCATTGTAGGGCTTTTTAGCAAAGTTTTTCAGATCCAGTGCGATTCTCAGGCTGTCTGGTAATACTTCTTTATAATTGACGATATCACCGGTACCTTCGCAGATGTATTCATGGGGAAGTTCGAGTGCGATGTCAAACGTACCAAAGTTGTTGTAAAATTCTTTGTCCAGGTGTTGATCGGTATTCCATCCTGAATGTGCGTCATACACACACACAGTCGGATACCAGTGCACACCGTTGAAATGCTGATTGTCAAATTCCTTATAAGTTGCCATTCTGCGGCGCATGCTACCGGTATCGAACCATGTTTTGAAGGACATATTTACCTTGACGGAATCCCCTGGAACAAGGACTTCGGGAAGTATGACTTTAAACACTGTATTGTCCTGAATGATTTTCAATAACTGACCGTTTATAGTAACCTGTGATACTAAAGTGGTCAATCCTTTTTCTTCTTTTTTTCCGAACTTTACTTTGACATGATTTTCTTCGGACAGTTCGTGGTAATAAGATCCTGGTCTGAAAGCGTCTTGGTAAATGTGAAAAAAAAGTTCTTTCAACGTATCTGGTGAATTGTTCCAATAGGTTAGTTCATAAAACCTGGCATCAAGCACTTGTGCAGAATCGTCTAGTGAAGCATGTATTTTGTAATGTACGTCTTGCTGCCAGTATCCGGCATCGGTTTTTTTATTTTTCCAATAGTATTTGTTTTGAAGTGTTCGGTAAGTATTGGGTGTGGAGAAAAAGGAATCATAAGACTGTGCGAAGAGTGCAGTACAGCCCGTGCAGGTGAGAAAGAATAAATAGATGATGTATTTCATGGTATTGATTATTCTTGAGCAGAATGACAGTATTTAAACAGCGCTCGTTCGGCTGCTTCGTAGTTTAACGAGTATGATGTGGTAAAGTCCCTGCAAGCGTCGAGGGAGTCAGTGTTGGCAATGGCTACTAGACCTCTGAGGTAGTAGTGTGCTCCATTCAGAGGATTGATCTGTATGGCTCGGTCCAGACTTTCCTTTGCTTTTTCAAATTCAATGTTTTCATAATGGACATAACCTATTTTTTGATAAGCGATGTCAGAGTAGGGATGTTTGTCTAAAAAGTCATTGAATGATTCCTCTGCTTCTTCCCATTTTTTGTTTTTAATGTAACATTCCCCTTTCATGAGCATGATGGTATCATTGAAAGAAGGAGAAATTTCAGCCAAGGTCACCAACGACTTATCGTATTCATCCAGTTGAAAATAACACTGTGCAAGATGATAGAGCAAGGTATCTTTGTTGCCTTCTTTATGAGGGAGAACAGCCGCGTATAAAAATGCTGCTTCAAGGTAAGACTCGTTGAATTCTGGTCTGGCTTTGACGAGTACATCAGCGAGGTGTTCGTGAATTTTATAATTGTGGTTATCCATCTCTATGCCTTGCTTGTAATAATAGATGGCACCGGCATAATCTTTTTTCTGCTCGCATTCCAATCCCAGTTCATAATGATTGTTTGAAGTGACCCTGTTCATGACATAAAAAAGCGTGTAACCTCCTGCAATGAATAAGATCATCATGCTGATGATGATCAGGTTGTGCCTGGAAGGTAATCCTATGCGAAAAGAAAAAGAAGCCTGAGCCTGTACCGGGCCTGTTTTCCTGGGTCTTTGTGCCGTGCTTGTGCGTTGCGTCGTCTGGGGTGGTGTTACCGGAGGATGTTCGGCGCGGTATAACTTTAGATCGTATTGTTGACGTTTGTTGACATCGGATAAAACGACGTATGCTGCATTGATCTTTTTAAAATGGTCTTCATAAAATTTATTACCAGGATTGACATCAGGATGGTATTTTTTTGCGAGTGTTTTGTATGCCTTTTTTATGTCATCCAAGGAAGCATTTCGAGGAACACCTAATACCTGGTAATGATTATATTCCATTTGCCGTTTGATAAAACACGTTAGTCAAATATAATAATATCTGATCAAGTAGTTTTTATTTTTTTTCCCGGAAGCATTTCGATCAAGCCATGCATTTCCAATTGTAAAAGTAGATTGGCTGTTCGTGAAATGTTGATGCCACTTTTCCACGCCAGGTTGTCAAGTTGAATGCCTTCTTCTTTTTCTATGTAATGGTAGAGTTTCCGCTCATCTTCACTAAGACTGGCCAACAGTTGAGTGTCTTTCAATTTAAATTTGGAAACTCCCGTAGTCCCTACGTCCCAATTCAATAATTCAGCTACGTCTTTTCCGGAGGTAATGAGATGCGCCTGGTTGTTTTTGATCAAGTTGTTACAACCTGCAGAAGTAATGATCTTCAGGTTACCAGGTATAGCCATGACTTCTCGGTTGTACGAATTAGCCAGCTGTGCCGTAATCAATGCACCCCCTTTTTCTCCTGCTTCGGCTACAATGATACCTTCACACAAACCTGCAATGATGCGGTTACGAGCAGGGAAATGATACATTTCAGGTTTGGTATTGGGTGAATATTCGGAAATCAAACCACCTTGTTCACACATAGTATTCGCTATGTTTTTATGGAGACTGGGATAAATGTTCCGGATGCCGCTTCCTAACACAGCAATGGTTCGTAGTCCGATATCAAGACAGATTTTATGTGCGGTAATGTCTATGCCATAAGCCAGTCCACTGACCACTACAGGATTCCAAGGTGCCAGTTCCTGCAGCATATTTTCTAAGCATTCTTTCCCGTAAGCGGAAGCTTTACGTGTTCCTACTACTGCGATGGTCTTGGTATGATCGGTATCTATCGTGCCTTTGTGAAAAAGTAATAGAGGCGCATCTTCTATTTCTTTCAGACGTTTGGGATAATGATCGTCGGTGATGAACGAAATGTCAATGTGATTCCTCTCACATTGCTGAAGAATATTTTCAGCTGTTCTAAAAATTTCTGGGTCTTTCAAGGCTTGAGTAACCTGATCTTTTATCCCTGGTATTTTGCTGAGTTTTCCCGATGGTGTGGAAAATATTTGTTGTATACCGCCGCAATAAGTGATGAGTTGACGTGCATTGTAAAGGCCTACGCCATTGACCTGGCTGAGCGCCACCTGGTATAATAATTCTTGCATAACAATGATAAGTAAAAATAATATTTATATTATGAGGACGAGATTCATTCCATCCTTTTACTTT
>DATHPB010000056.1:0-2758 GCA_035484295.1 Cytophagaceae bacterium | reverse complement strand
CACATGGGTCCAAATTTCCTTGTAGTGTTTTCGCTGGACCAATGATTTGACGAGAGTCTTTTGCATCCATTGTCCAATCTAAACCAATGACATCGCATTTCATTTTTGCAAAAGCTCCTCTTGCAGAAAATACCCCTTTTGCAAAAATGGTAAGCGGAACAACATGGTTCAATTCATTGCAAATGCGCTCAATATATACGGAAGAAAATTCACGGTATTGTTCTGGGTTTAGCACACTTGCCCACGAATCAAACACCTGAAGCATATCAGCACCCGCTTCCACTTGACGTTTAAGGTATGCAATAGTTGCATCCGTAATTTTATCCAATACTAGTTTTGCTCTTTCCGGTTCTGTGTATAAAAAACGTTTGGCTTTTGAAAATGTTTTTGACCCCTGGCCTTCTATCATATATGCAAAGATTGTCCATGGAGCTCCTGCAAAACCGATCAGAGGTACTCTTCCGTCTAAATTTTTTTTTGTCACCCGAATGGCATCGTATACATAGTGCAATTCATCGGCGGCTTGCACACCTAACAATGAGGTAATATCTTTGTCGTTTTGTATTGTCTTAGGGAAGATAGGACCACGGCTTTCTACCAATTCGTAAGGTAAACCCATTGCTTCCGGTACAACAAGAATATCAGAAAAAATAATGGCAGCATCTACACCTAATATATCAACAGGTTGTATGGTCACTTCTGCCGCTAAAGATGGAGTCATTACTAATTCTCTAAAGCCAGACACACTTTCTCTAACCGCTCGATACTCAGGCAATATTCTTCCCGCCTGACGCATTAACCATACAGGAACCCGTTCTACCTTTTCTCCCCTTGCAGCACGCAAGATCAAATCGTTCTTTAATGTCATGTCCTAAATTGAAGTAAAACTCTTTTCGTATGTTAATAAGATAATAATCATCCACCAACGATCAGTTCGCGGCTTTCCATTTTTTAATCCTCTCCAGAGCCTCTATTATATTGGGTTTTGACACACACAAAGAGGCCCTCATATAACCTTTGCCATTTGATCCGAAAATTTCTCCTGGAGTAAAAAACACAGATGCTTCATACAGCAGTTGATCAACAAACGCCGGAATATCTGGTATCATTTGGGGATTTTTAGGTTTGGCCCACAAAAACAATCCCACCTGTTTTTCATCAAATTCAAAACCCAACAAAGTCAATATTTCTTCTATCAATACTCTCCGCTCTGCATATTCGCCGTTACGTTTTGTATGCCATTCTTCTGTATTATCAAATGCTTTAATAGCAGCTTTTTGAAGACCCAAAAACATTCCGGAATCCATATTGGATTTTACAGTGATCGCAGCATCAAGGTATTCCTTTTTACCCAAAAGCATCCCGATTCTCCAACCCGCCATGTTATGCGATTTACTTAATGAATTAAGTTCTACAGCCACGTCCATCGCACCTTCCAGAGAAAGTATGGAAAACGGTTTCTTCTTATTCAATACTAAACTATAAGGATTATCAAAGACTAATAAAATGTGTTTACGTTTGGCAAAATCCACTAACAATTGTAAGCGCTCAGGGTCTGCTTCTGCACCTGTAGGCATGTGAGGATAATTGACCCACATGATTTTTACTTTAGAAAGATCTTCCTTTTCTAAACTTTCTGTATCAGCATGCCAGTTGTGAGCTTCACTCAAGTTGTAATACCTGATGTTTGCACCTACAAGATTAGCATTAGACGAATAGGTAGGGTAACCAGGATTAGGCACTAATACTTCATCACCGGGATTTAAAAATGCCATGCATAAATGCAGTATGCCTTCCTTCGATCCCATCAGCGGTAAGACTTGTGAGTTAGGATCAAGAATGACCTGATAGGTTTGACCATAAAATTTTGAAATGGCTTCACGCAATTCCGGAATACCCCTATAAGGTTGATAACCATGAGAAGCGGGGCTTTTAGCAGTCTCCATCAGGGCATCTACAGAGGCTTGCGATGGGGGTAAGTCAGGACTTCCAATACCAAAACTGATTATTTTTTTACCTTCTTTGTTGAGACGAGCGATCTCTTCTAATTTTTTTACAAAATAATACTCTTTTACTCCGTTAAGACGGTTGGCTACCGGTATAATCATCGATCATTTCTCCTTTTTTGTATTCTCCCAATATTTTTAAATCTGTTACGATAGAGTTGATTCCTATGCTTCGCCTAAAGTCTTCGTAATTACTCCATTCGCAATCTACATAAAATGTATACTCATTAGGTTTGCCAACGATCGGTAAAGATTGAATTTTCGTCAAGTTAATTTTATGATCTACTATGATTTTTAACACTTCAGCGAGAGCACCTACCTTATTAGGCAATTGAAAACTCAACGTAGCTTTACTTGCTCCTTCTACTTTTATTTTTTTGTCTCTGGAAAGTACAAAAAAACGGGTGAAGTTTTGCTGTACAGTTTCAATCCCTTCAGCTAATATCTCTAAGCCATAATAATTAGCGGCATAGCGACTGGCAATAGCAGCCCAATCGCGATGACCACTTTCCTTGACATATTTTACAGCATCGGCTGTATCATAATAATCCTCTTTTTCAATGGCTGGATGCTTATATAAAAAATCTTCACATTGAAGTAAAGCCATATAATGAGACATCACCTTAGTCAGTTCTGTAATCCTGGCACCTTGATGACCAATCAGGTTCATCTTAATTCTTAGCTGGACTTCTCCTATTATGGAAAAATCATATTCCTTTAAAAGACTATAGTTAGGAAGTATACTTCCTGCA
>DATHPB010000055.1:0-4346 GCA_035484295.1 Cytophagaceae bacterium | reverse complement strand
AAGATCGCCCGGTCATTGCTCATGTCAGTAATCACGCCGCCGTTATAAGACAACATGTACGAGCCATACGATTTCAATTTCAGTTCTTCTGCAAATCCCATCATAGCTGGAGTTGGTCGGCCCGAAGCCAATACCAGGCAGACTCCGAGGTCTTGTGCTTTCAGCAACAGTTCTTTATTCTTCGCAGAAATTTTATGATCGTCTGTCAGCAAGGTATCGTCTACATCGAGGACCAGCATTTTGTATTTCATAGGATACGTTCTTATGTCTTCTTTAAAAATTCTGTCTTCTCAATACCTTAACGCTACATTTCACGAGTCCTTCGTTGAGTAATGTTCCATTACTGTCTTTTACTTCCATGGTGAGTTTCCTTTTGCAAATTGGCATTCAATTTACTTGTATTGAAACAGTAATACTATTCATCATTTGATAAAAGTTGTCGGTGCATCAGACAGCGTTCTCTTCGATGTACTACTAAGAATTAGGTAGTCTTTTTTACTGATGCGCACATTGCATGTTTAAACAATTGAAAGAAAGGCGATTTGATTAAAAAAAACTGCAGATGCATTGGCTTTAACCAAAATGAACATCTACTTTGATAAGAAATCACTCTTTTATTTTTCAAATGAATGCAATAGATTTTCGATCCTTGTTTGAAGCTGTGCCGGAGCTGTGTATCGTTTTGACTCCCGAATTAAAGATTGTTGCCATCACTGACGCACATCTGGCAGCAACATTTGCAAAGCGTGAAGAGATTTTGGGTCGTTATTTATTTGATGTTTTTCCAGAAAGCCCGGATGATGCAGGAGAAGGACGCACCACGCTGCTAAATTCTCTGCAAATGGTGTTGCAAAAAAAAACAGTGCAAGACATGCCGGTGATACGATACGATGTACTCAAACCGGACGGTACTTTTCAGAAAAAATTCTGGACGGCTTCCAGTAAACCTTTATTCAACGAACAACAGGAGGTACAATACATTTTGACTCACGCCCAAGATGTAACCGAACGGATACAAAGGGAAGACCTTTTCTTTTATGTTTTCGAAGAGAATCCTGCATGCCTTACCATCTCTCACCTGGAGAATGGTGTAATTCTCAATGTCAACAAGATGTTCCTCTCCGTTTTCGGTTTTGAGAAAAAGGAGGACGTCATTGGAAAAACGGCCGTTGAACTCAAACTGATAAGGGCACCGGAAGAACGCCGACACATCATGGATTCCATAAAGGCCGGCAAACCCATAACCGGTATGGAAGGCATGATTCACCTGCCGGATGGGAGTATCAAATGCTTTTCCAATTCTGTTCAGTTGGTTGAAATCAACAATGAACATTGTCTACTCACTGCCATGCTGGACATCACTAAAAGAAAAGAACAAGAGAATTTGGTGTCGGTACAATCCAATCTGTTGAAACAAGCCAACGAAGAGTTGGAAACATTCAGCTATTCTGTTTCCCACGATCTGAAAGCACCACTTCGTTCCTTGGAAGGTTTTTCCAAATTACTATTGGAAAATTATACCGGAAAATTCGATGCCGATGCAGACCGCTGGTTGAAATTTATCGCGGCCAACGCCAACCGGATGGGAGTTCTGATCAATGACATCCTCAGTTTTTCTCGCATCAGTAGAAGCATGGTAAACAAAGTACATGTAAACATGCAGGCTTTAGTAGATTCTACTTTTGAAACGGAGAAGATCAATTACAGCCACCATGTCATCGAATTTCATGCAAGTACATTGGTCGATACATACGGAGATATCGTTATGCTGGGACAAGTATGGCAAAACCTAATTTCAAACGCCTTGAAATACTCTTCTAAAAATGAACACATAGTAATCACCGTCACCTGCGAAAGCGACGATCATTACAATCGCTACAGCATCACAGACAATGGCGTTGGATTCGACGAAAAATACAAAGACAAATTATTCGGTGTCTTTCAGCGCTTACATCGCAGCGACGAGTTTGAAGGAACAGGTGTTGGTTTGGCCATCGTAAACCGCATTATTCAAAAACATGAAGGATGGATCAGCGCCAGCAGTACCATTGGCAAAGGATCTACCTTTACCATCGCATTACCCAAACAAAAAAATAATGTATTATAGCTAATTTGTTTTTCCTTTCCTTATGACCGAACACATTGTAGATATACTTTTAGTAGAAGACCGTCCGGAAGATGCCGAACTAGCTATCACAGGCTTGAAGAAATACAACCTGATCAACAAAATCGATTGGGTAAAAGACGGAGAAGAAGCCTTGGAATATGTTTTTGCAGAAGGTCGCTACAGTAGTCGTAGCATCGACAACAAACCAAAGTTGATTTTACTAGACATACAAATGCCAAAGGTAGACGGACTGGAGGTTTTGCGAAAAATCAGAGGTGACGAAAGGGTGCGTGATATTCCTATCATCATGCTGACCACTTCAAAGGAACAACACGACATCATTGATGCCTACAAGCTCAATGTAAACGCATACATACTGAAACCTGTGGACTTCGCAGGATTTACAGAGGCTATGAAAACCATGGGGATGTTTTGGATTCTATTGAATCATAGGCCATACTGATAATACCATTGCTACGCATTACTTCCAGCGCATGGTTATGTTCTTATATACAAAAACAAGACCGATGTATGTTGACAACCGGCCTTGTTTCATCTTCAGTTTAAACGTTATTGTCATTAGCTTTTAATCGCATCATCTATAGCGGTTAATTTATCCAAGTGTGCACGTAAACCAGGCAATGTTTTACTGGCCCATTCTTTTTCCAACGGATGGATCTTGTCGTCTTTCAGCGCATCTTCCAATTCCGAGATGGCTTTCTTATGTTTTTCAATTGCTTTGCTTAACCAGGCTTTATCAAAATGCTTGGCATCTTTTTCCGACAAATCCTTGATCTTGTCTTCCGCTTTATCGCTAGGACCAGACGCGATGGAGATACCTTCTTTCTCAGCCACCGCCTTTAATTCTTCCAGGCTCTTATGGTGTTCTCTTTCCAATTCTCTGGCAATCTCCTTTACGTCTTTATGAGACGCTTTTTCTTCTGCCAATCTGGAAAGTCCGATCACTGCATAACTGCATGCCACGGAATGCTCCACAAGCTCTGCATTTTTTTCACTTTCACGTGTATCGAACTTCTTCTCGTTCAGGTCTTCCGCTACTTTTTCACTGTCGTGAGATTTCGCCTTTTCTTCGCATGATTGTATAGACAAGGAACAGGCAATAGCAATCATAGAGGCACTTAGGAATGAAATGATTTTTTTCATAATGACTGTAATTATTGAGTTGTTAGATTTGATGGAAACACTGCACCTACAAAATCCGCAGGTGCAGCATTATATATATAGGAAAGGTTGCATTGGAAATTACTTGGAAGTTTTCTCTGCGTCTCTGTATTCTTTTACCGAGTCATGTTCTTTTTTCAATGCCTCTTTTTGCCCTGCGATGAGCGAAGTAACATCAGCCGTTTTTTTGTCGTCATCCAAAGCCATCTTGTATGCTCTTTGCGCAGCATCTTCTCCGTATTCGCAGGCATTTAAAATAGACTGTGTATCATGGCCCGTGAAAGTAGCTTTCACGCCCATCCAGGCATGGTAAATAGAACCTGCTGCCGTATTACTGTGTGCTGGTTCTCCGCCCCTTTTTAATATTTCTTCTGTTAGTTCAGAAATCAATCTTTTACTTGTGACTTCAAACGATTCAAACACAACACGCAAATCGTTGTCTTCGTCTTTCAATTCTTCGATCGCTTTTTTATAACCTGTTACACGATCATTGTTTATTCTGATCAGGTCATTCAATATCTCGATGGTATTTTCATTTAGCGTTGCCATGGTGTGATGTTGTTTAGTTTAATTTTTTGAATGATAATGACTCTTATTACAGAATCGTACCAGTGTAACGATTAGCTCTAAACAATTGAAAAACAACGTTTGCATGTTTTTGCACTACAAAAGCTCGTGCTTTTTTTTCTCAAAATGGGGTAACATACAAACATGTATTTTCTACTGATCAATGATTTACTAAATTGGTTCTTTCCTAACTTGAATCCATGTCCATACCACTACACATCCTTGCTATCTCAGGCAGTCTGCGCAACACTTCATCCAATACCTATATATTGAAGGCTCTATCACTCATGGCTCCTCCTCTTGCCGTTTTTACTTTTTATGAGGATTTGGAAATTCTTCCTCCATTCAATCCGGACAAAGAACAAGATGCAGACGCTGTATTTTCCTTTCGTCAACAATTATCTACTGCCGACGGTGTTGTCATTTGCACACCGGAATATGCTTTTGGTGTACCGGGTGTTTTAAAAAATGCATTGGATTGGGTAGTCTC
>DATHPB010000054.1:0-2062 GCA_035484295.1 Cytophagaceae bacterium | reverse complement strand
TGATTCTTACTTTTACCGGATTTTTCACCAACTCTTTACCCACTTTACAATAGTTCAAATACATGTTCACATTGTAAAGCTCTGCTTCATCACTCTTTTTTAATGTTGCTTTATAAGCTTCGAAACTTTCAATTGCTTTATCAAAATTATGATTGGAGTGATAGCCTTGTCCGATGTAAAAATCCATCTTATCATCTTTTATTCCTCCTGCTTTAGCATGAAGGAAAAAGGGAGTGGACTTGCCCGGCTGATTAACATCAAGGTAACACAAGCCTATTCGGTATGAAATGTCAGGTCTTTTCGGATTACTTAATTTATCTACTTCAAGATAATATGGCAGAGCCAAACCGTATTCATCGGATACAAAATGTGTTTCTGCTTTACCTAATGCCTCTTTAATTTCTTTCTTTTGTCCCATAACATAGAGGGAAGAAGAGCAAAAAAACAAGGCAATTAATAGCTTTTTCATTCAACAGACTGGGTTAGTTTCATTTAAAATTATACATTTTTTCAATAAAAGGAACTCTCGACGCTTAAAAAAGAATTAAAATCAGCCTTGATGTTTCATCAAAGCCATGAAAAAACCGTCTGCCCCTGACTCCGAAGGGTAGATCGTATTTGTATTCACCAATCGATAAGCTTTGTTTTCATTAAGAAAAGTATTCACCTGAAATTCGTTTTCAGTTGGTAATATGCTGCATGTAGCGTAGACAAAAGCGCCGTTCTTACGAACAATTGATGTATAGTTTTGAAGGATCTCTTGTTGTACAAGTCTAGTTCTTTCTATTGCTTCATTGGTCAGTTTCCATTTTGTGTCAGGATTCCGGCGAATAACACCTAAGCCGGAGCAAGGAACATCGGTTAATAAACCATCTGCAGAATCATGAAGTCTTTTGATTGCCTTTGCTGAATCAATCACTCGTGGTTCGATGATGGTAACTCCTGCACGATTTGCTCTCTCCATAAGAATCTTCAGTTTCCATCCTTCCGTATCCATGGCAATGATTTTGCCTTTGTTCTTCATCAAAGCAGCCATATGCAACGTCTTGCCACCAGCACCGGCACATGCATCTACAATTCTCATACCTGGTTCAGGATTTAAAAGAGGTACCACTTGTTGTGAAGACCAATCCTGAACTTCAAAGTATCCTTGTTTAAAATATGCTGACCGGAATACATTTTGCCGCTTCAACAAACGTAACGTATAAGCAAACGGTTTGACTACTTCTGTCTCAATTCCTTCTTCTGCCAATAGAGCTATCAACTTATTGGGATTTACTTTCAATGTATTTACGCGTAAAAAAACATCCGCCGGTTGATTTAAACAAACAGCTTCTTTATCCCAGGCGGATTTTCCTAATTCGTTTTCTAATCTACTGTATAACCAGTCTGGATAAGATTGAAGTACAGCTGGAGAAGAAATATTTTCAATCTTAGCATTGACGAGTTGGTAGTCTATATTTTGAAAATGCTCAAACAATAACCAATTGGGAATCTCGTATCCTTGTTGCAATAAATAGAGCCCTATCCATTCATTAATGCCAGAATAGCCGGTAACATCCTCAGTCAATTTTTTCAGTAACCGTTGATGTCTGACGATGTCGTAGACCGTTTCTGCAATGAATGCTCTGTCTCTCGCTCCCCACTTGGGATTAGACTTCAATACTTTTTCAAGTACTTTATCTGCATACTTATTGTGTTCTACTATTTCTTGCAAAGCCAATGCTACAGCATCTACTAAATTTTTATAAAGTTTTTTAGGATTGATCACTGATTAATAAGAAAACCTTCACGCAATTTAATCAATTCCATTTAAGGCCAGGCCATATAATTAAAAATCATGCTTAAACCTTTGGCAATGGAGTAAACCATCTATTCGCACTCTTCAAGCAAAAAGTAAAATTAATTTTATTTATAAGTACAAAGAAGGTTTAAATCAAACAATCATTAAGCCCTTCCTTTAGAAGGTACATACAAATACCTTATCAAAAAGAAAATAGTCGTTCCATTCAATATAGCAGGGCTAGAAACAAAAAACCCTGACTAAGTTATAGTCAGGGTT
>DATHPB010000053.1:0-6874 GCA_035484295.1 Cytophagaceae bacterium | reverse complement strand
ATGACAGCAAAAAAGAATTTGCGTGCACAAGAGATCGCAATGGAAAATAATATTCCCATTATCTACCTCGTTGATAGTGCGGGTGTTTTTCTACCCTTGCAAAACGAAGTCTTTCCGGATAAAGAACATTTTGGAAGAATATTCAGAAATAATGCCCACATGTCTGCAGCTGGTATCCCGCAGATTGCAGCCATCATGGGTAGTTGTGTGGCAGGTGGAGCATACTTACCCATCATGTCTGACGACGCATTGATCGTTGATAAAACAGGCAGTATTTTTTTAGCAGGCTCTTATTTGGTAAAAGCAGCCATTGGAGAAGACATTGACAATGAATCGTTGGGTGGGGCCACCACGCATTCCGAGATATCTGGAGTTACAGATTATAAATGTGCAAACGATCAGGAATGCATTCGTCAAATTAGAAATCTGGTTTCTAAAATTGGGGATACTTCCAAAGCAGGATATAATCGTGTGAAAACAGTTGATCCAGTTGCCAACGAAGAAGAGATATACGGCATTTTACCATTAGATCGTACGAAACCTTATGACATGCTGGAAATTATACGTCGCCTGGTAGACCAGTCCGAACTAGAGCAGTATAAGGAATTGTATGGACAAAGTATCATATGTGGCTATGCCCGTATAGACGGATGGGCAGTTGGCATCGTTGCCAATCAGCGCAAGGTGGTGAAAACAAAAAAGAATGAGATGCAGATGGGGGGAGTGATCTATTCAGACTCTGCTGACAAAGCAGCTCGTTTTATCATGAATTGCAACCAGAAGAAGATTCCTTTAGTCTTTATACAAGATGTTACAGGTTTCATGGTGGGTAGTCGTTCAGAACAAGGCGGAATTATCAAAGACGGCGCAAAGATGGTGAATGCTATGGCCAATTGTGTTGTACCTAAATTTACCATCATTGTAGGTAATTCGTTTGGTGCTGGTAATTACGCCATGTGTGGCAAGGCGTTTGATCCTCGCTTGATTGTTTCTTGGCCTACCGCACAAATGGCTGTCATGAGTGGAGCCTCTGCTGCCAAAACATTGTTACAAATAAAAGTGGCGTCCTTAAAAGCAAATGGAAAAACACTATCTGCCGAAGAAGAAAAAATAGCGTTGGAAGAAATTCAAGCAAAATACGATCGTGAACTTTCTCCGTATTATGCTGCTTCAAATTTATGGATAGATGCCATTATCGATCCATTGGAAACCCGGAAGGTAATTTCAATGGGAATTGAAATGGCTAACAATAGGCCCGAAGAAGAAAAATTTAATGTTGGAGTGATACAGACGTAGCGGTATGTCGAATGAAGAAAGCAAAATAAAAGCATTGATATCCCTGTTGGACGATGAAGATGCAGAAGTGTCTGTTCACGTAAAGCAGGAAATCATGTCCATTGGCGAATCCATCATTCCATTCTTGGAAGACGAGTGGGGAAAGAATTTTAACCCCTTGGTACAAAAACGTATTGAAGATATTATTCATCAATTGCATTTTGGCTCATTGAAAGATAAGCTGCGGCATTGGAAAATATCAGGAGCCACTGACTTGGTAGAAGGTATGTGGTTATTGGCTTCGTACCAGTATCCTGATTTGGAGTTGGAGAAGGTCAAATCGACACTAGAACAACTTTATTTCGAAGTGTGGCCAGAGATGAAAGAGGATTTGTCTCCGGTAGATCAGGTGAAGATATTGAATGGAGTGATTTTTGGAAAGCTAAAGTTTGGAGCGAACACCAAGAACTTTCATTCTCCTTCCAATTCGATGATCAATTCCGTGCTGGAATCCAAAAAAGGGAATCCTATTTCTTTGTGCGTGATTTATATGCACATTGCTCAACGCCTCAATCTTCCTATTTATGGGGTCAACTTACCCAATTTGTTTATCCTCACTTATAAAACAAAAGACGTACAGTTTTACATCAATGCGTTCAACAAAGGATTGGTGTTTACAAGAGAAGATATTGACAATTACATTACGCAGTTGAACATTGCAAAGAATGATATTTTTTATGAACCGTGCACGAATGTCGATATTATAACACGTGTATTGCGCAATCTGGTTGTGTCGTTTGAAAAATTAGGAGACACCGAAAGAGTAGATGAAATCAATGAATTGTTGGAAGTGATCGTCTAGCTGCCATTTACTTTATCTGACAACCTACTTCCTCTGTATACCTGTACTTAAAAGACTTGTTGGCAAGTAAGGCGTCAATGGCCTTTGCGAGGTAGGATTCTGTTACCGCTTGTTCTTTTTCCGGTGCATCGTCAATGGCTGCACGGTATTGCATCGCATATTTGTTGGAGATGTTTTTGAAAACGTATACGGAAGGAGTTTTAGTAATGTGTAATTTGGAAGAAACGTTTTTTTGAGGATCCTCTAGGTAAGGAAACGGAAGAGGAAAGCTTTGTGCGTATTTCTTCATTTTTTCAGGAGATGCATCTGAATCAAGAGCAGGAGAGTTAGGATTAATGGCTACTATAAACACATCTTTGGTGTCGTAATTCTTGGCCAGTTTAATAATGCGTTCGGTATAAATTTTACTGTAAGGACAATCGTGAGCAAAGAAAACAAGCACCAGTAAATTATGGTCGTATTCCTGCTCCAGATCAAATGGTTTTCCGGTTACGCAATTGGTCAAACGAAAATTTTCCAATACTTCACCATGCTGTAACTGGCCATAGCTAGCCAATGCAGAAAAAGATAGGCTGAAGAAAAAAACAAATCGTGTCAATCTCATACTGTGTAAGCTACGTAATAATCTTCCAATTTAAAAAAAAATGCATCGATAGAATCACAGCTTCGAACCATTACTTTTGCATTCCCAGTATCTTTTGCATTGATTTCCAAAATTTGAATATCATCTTTTAAACTGAGGTTTTCATGGTCAGAAACTTTATATACGGCCTCTTTAATGCACCATTTTAATGTCAAACGTTCATGTGTGCTTTCCTTTTCTTCTTCTCGTAAGTATTTATTTGCTACTTTTTCCACTTTAGTACTGATCTTCTCAATGTCGATTCCTACTTTTTGTTGAGTGTCTAACAGAATGGCTGCAAAGTCTACAGAGTGAGAAATAGAAATATGCGCTTTATTACCAATTAGCAAGGGTTGACCTGTATCTGTCCGAGAAGTACCGTGATAAGGAATATGCATCAGATCACAACAAAATTTCAAAGCCAGGCGAGAAGCTAACCATTCTATTTGTTTAGAAGGATGGTTGATGTATTCTGGTATAGTAATGCCCTGAATATAGACAGAAGCGATGTTCAACAGTTCTTCCAATGATTCGGAAATCAACCAAATCGCCGTTACCCGATCAGAAGATAATTTCTCTAGTTTATATAAGGGCATTAAAAAACGATTATCGTGTTAGCTTTAAGAATCTGTTACTAAATTTAAGAAAAATTGGAGTTATGCAATCTATACAGGTTGAAAAAATAGGGACATATACGGGACATAGAGATTGTATTTATGGCTTGGTGGGTGGTATCTCTCCACAACATTTTTTTAGTTCTGGTGCCGATGGACTCGTTGTAGCTTGGAATATGAAAGATCCTGACCGGGGAGAATTGATGGCTAAAGTCACCAACTCGGTTTATTCGATGGCATTCGATTCGTCTGCACAGCGTCTCTGGCTCGGAGAAAATTTTCGAGGGATACACCTCATCGATTGTATTACTCGAAAAGAAATTTCTTCTTCTGCTATTACAAGTTCATATATCTTTAGCTTACTTCATCATGATGGATTGTTGTATTGCGCATGTGGAGACGGAACAGTAGTAATTCTGGACGACATCCAACTTGGTGTTGTTGCCCGTTGGAAATACAGCGAGAAGAGCGCGCGTGCATTGGCACTTAGTCCGGATGGCAAACATTTGGCGGTAGGTTATAGTGATCATCATGTTCGGATTTTTTCTTTAGAAGACCGAAACTTAATGGTGTCAATTCCTGCACATGAAAATTCTGTATTTACACTGGCTTATTCTCAGGATGGGAAACAATTGCTGAGTGGAGGACGAGATGCCAGACTGAAGATTTGGAACGTAAATGCTGGCTATGCACTACAGCAATCTATAGTTGCTCACATGTATGCAATAAATGACATCGCATTCAGTCCTGATGGGAGATATTTTGTAACTTGCAGCATGGATAAGTCCATAAAAGTCTGGGATGCGAAAGTATTCCAGTTGCTAAAAGTCATTGATAAGGCAAGGCACGCAGGTCATGGAACTTCTGTCAATAAGGTTTTATGGACAAGATATAATGGGTATATTGTGTCAGGAAGCGACGATAGAAATGTATCTGTCTGGAATTTGAAATTTAATCGTTCCTAAAATGCTTTAAAATTAGTTTTGTTGTAATGTCGGTATAAATAAAATAGACATGAAAATTACACCATTAGAAATCAGACAAAAGGATTTTGAAAAAACATTTCGTGGATATGACAAAGAAGAAGTAGATGCTTTTTTGCAAGCGCTTTCTCAGGAATGGGAAAGGGCACAAGATGAAATGAAAGAACTTCGCAAACGATTGGAACAATCGGAAACAGAAGCATCCCGTCTCAGAGAAGTAGAGCATTCTTTGTTTAAAACATTAAAGACAGCGGAAGATACAGGTGCAAGTTTGGTAGAACAAGCCAATAAATCTGCAGAGCTTCATATCCGTGAAGCGCAAATGAATTCAGAAGCGATTTTAAACGAATCAAGATCCAAAGCCCGTGCCATTGTGGAAGAGGCAGAGCTACAGTCAAGACGTTATTTCTCTGAGTTGCAGGAAGACGTCCAAAAGTTGCAACGTGAATTTCAAGAGATTCAAAACATGAGAGATAATTTCTTGCACGATATACAATCTATTGCGAGCGACTTTACACAAAAAGCACAACGATATACAGAGAAGTCAGTTTCCAGTTCGATAGAGAAAAAAGTCAAACAGATCAAGAGCTTATCGGAGAATGGGAAGAAAATCGAATCGTCAAAACATTTGGATGAAACTGCAACCGTTAAAAAGGAAGAAGAAAATAACAGCAACACTTCAGAAGTAAAGTCAATACCTTCTTCTAAAAATAGAGAAGGGACTTCTTTTTTTGATAGCATATGACTTATGAAATAAGGCTTGAGGGCTTGAAGTTTCATGCTTACCATGGGGTGTATGAGTATGAACAGAAAGCAGGAAATACGTTTGTGTTGGATTTGTCTGTTCGCTTTCCCCTTGCTCAACTGCCTCTTCATGATGCCATAGAAGAAACCCCCGATTATCAGCTCCTTCATCTCATTGCCGCAGATGAAATGAAAATACCCAGACGGTTATTGGAAACAGTAGCTTTTGCTATTTTTCAACGACTTTGGGAAACATTTCCAGAAGCAGTTTGGGTAAAAGTTAGCATTAAAAAAAATAATCCACCAATAGGTACTTCCTGTCAAGCATCAGCTGTGGTATTAGAGTCCGCTACTTCTTTGAGCCGCTAACAATAAAATTAATTTAAAAAGCGGAGTGTTCAAAAACAAAACCTCTTTCCTCACTAGTATCAATAAAATCAATCGACAGACCATTGATGTATAAGAGATGTTTCTTAGCAATAAAGAAAGTTAAGCTCTTATAATGATAAATTTTATCGGTGTCTAAAGGAGTATCGAAACCGATAGAATAACTTACTCCCGCACAACCACTGCCTTTAATGGCTAGTCTCACACCATAGCCTGAAGGAATTTTCTTGGAAAGCAGGATGGATTCAAGTTCGTTTGAAGCATTCTCTGACAGGAGAAAAGGTAGTTCGTTCAATGTTTTGTGTATTTGCAGTATAAAGTTATAAATTTGTAGAAAAGAGATTTATGGAACAACTTCTTGGTGACCTGTTGAAAATAGTAATTCCTGCCGGAATGATCTTATACGCAATGTATTTAGTGGTCAAGTCGTTTCTGTCCAAAGATTTTGAACGTCGTTTAGTTGATCTCAAGGTAAAGAATACGGAAATTGTTCTTCCGATCAGGTTACAGGCTTATGAACGCATGAGCTTATTTTTAGAACGTATTTCTCTTTCACATTTGATAGTACGTGTCAATGATCCTTCCTATAACGTGGCGCAATTCCAACAAATCCTTTTGGCTGAAATCAGGAATGAATTCCAACATAATCTTTCACAACAGGTTTACATGAGTGATCAAACCTGGATTTTGATTAAAAAAGCCATGGAAGACATCGTTTCCACCATTAATTTGGCCGGCAGTGTACTCCCTTCTGATGCAAGAGGAATAGAATTGGCGAGAAAAGTGTTTGAAATACAATCAGATAGGAGCGAAGACCCTACAGCACCCGCTCTTAAGTTTTTAAAAGATGAAATACGTAAGGTTTTTTGAATGAGCGGATTAGTATAAGATTTCCAATATTTTTTGTTTTTTTACATATACTGCTTACTTTTGGCCGGGGAATAGTATAAACTTTCAAATAACAGCTAAAACTTTTCTAAGCCATGTTACTAAATTTATTGAGAGATATCGTAAACAATGTGCCTTCAGAATCTTATCTAGGTCTTTTTATCTTCATGGCTCTTTTTATAGGTGTTATGAGTGCTATTTTTTTCACTGTTGATTTTGTTATTTCCCGCTTTTCAAATAAATAGTCACGCTGCATTTTTTCTTTTTCCTTCTCTATTGGTTACACTGTTGTGTACAATTGATTAATAAGCCTTATTTTTGTAATTAACATTACAGAATTTTCTATGAAAGTTGCTATTCAAGGAGGAAGAGCCTCCTTTCACGATATTGCCTCCAGAATACATTTTGGTGAAGACATTACTACGGTTGAATGTGATACCTTTAGAAAATTGTGTGAAAAGCTCAAAAACGACTCTTCCATAGATTTTGCACTAATGGC
>DATHPB010000052.1:0-5901 GCA_035484295.1 Cytophagaceae bacterium | reverse complement strand
CTGAGGAGAGCGCAGGATAATATTACGCGCATCAGACCATACGCGGAAAAACTAGACGGCATTTTGTCTAACCTTTCCGCTTCTTTGGAAGATGCAAGTGATAATATCTATGCTTCAGAGAGAGAAATAAAAAGAGTATTGATCGTGGCTATTACCTCAGACAGAGGTTTGGCTGGTGCCTTCAACGCCAACATCCTGAAAGCAGCCAACGCCTATGTAAACACTCACCATGCGGCTGCGTTCGCTATGGGTAATGTAGAGTTCATGGCATTGGGTAAGAAAGCGTTCGAAGCGCTGCAAAGACGTAAAGACGTGTCAGCTCTGAACGGTGACTACGCGTTTGTTTTCGGCAACTTGACATTCGATACTGCTCGCCCTGCAGCGGAATGGGTGATGGAGCGCTATGTAAGCGGATACTACGATAAAGTAGTCGTTATATACAACGAATTCAAAAATGTAGCGACTCAAATTGTACGCACGGAGCAGTTTTTACCGATTGTTGCACCTGCAGCTACTACTGCTACTTCCACATCATCTACTGATTACATTTTCGAACCAACGAAAGAAGAAATCGTGGAAGAGTTGATTCCGAAATCATTGAAGATTAAATTTTACAAATACCTGTTGGAGTCTTACGCTTCAGAAAATGGCGCTCGTATGACGGCCATGGACAAAGCAACAGACAACGCAAAGGAATTGTTGAAGTCATTGAAGCTCGAGTATAACCGTTCCCGTCAGGCTGCGATTACCAAAGAGATCCTCGAGATCGTAGGTGGTGCGGAAGCGTTGAATGGATAGGAATTTTACAAATGATATTTTGAAAAGCCCTGCTGAGAAGTGGGGCTTTTTTTATTATCTTATATTCAATAATGATGAATGTCTCATTCTTGTAGATCATTACTGGATTATTTTATGAGGAAATTTTTATTGTATGTTATTATTATAAGCTTTATACAACAGAGTTGTACAGAAAAATCTTTTGAACAACGGCAGATTGCTGTCGATAGCTCCGTTGCAAAAGGTAATAAAGAAGTAATGAGAGTTCTAGTCTCTTTGCCTGAATATTGTACTATCGATACGGTAAAAATCGAAGAGAGGTATTATGAAAAACTCTGTTTTAGTCGAGAGCTTTCGGAATACCCTAAAATAAAGGGCCCTGGTGATTGGAGTGAAATCAATCGGATAATTAAAGATACAATAGATCATTTTATTGATCAGGCGAAATTAAACACAGAATGTCTGGATGATTCATTAGCACCAAAATATATGGGATGGGCCAATACAACATTTGAAGTCCTGAATAACGATAGCAACTATATCTGTATTAAATTAGATCTAACATCCGGTTTCGGTGGAGGGAATATGTGGATTCCAGAAACAAGAGTTTTTATTATTGGCTCAAAGAACAAAACAGTTATTCCAGGAAATACTTTTATAAAAACATTAGATCGTGAAGAAGTAAATTCTATCATTTATACTTTTTTTAATAACCAATTCCCTAAAGAGGTAAAAGAATCCATAGGCCATGAATTTATTAAAAATAATAAGGACTTTGAATCAATGGAATATGGCATAAGAAATGACAGTTTAGTATTGAGTTTCCCAGCTTATCCTAGCGGACATTTTAGTTATACTGTTTATACGGTTCCTTTGAAGAAATTGAAATAAATTTTCATCTATACATAAGGTTTAAATATATCAAACCTGGCGTGGCATGGATGTTCTTTCATGAATACTTAGTACTGAGTATTGATAATACTTGAGATTAATACTTACTTTGTTCAAGTCTTCTATGCATAAAGCATTAAAATAAACTTTTAGCATGTACAGTATGAAAACCCATCTAAAATTTCCTCTTCTTTTTTTATTACTATTCCCTTGTGTCAGCAGTTATGCGCAGCGATATAAAACACCGATTTTCACTGCCAGCGATATTGTGATTGGAGATTATACATACAGCGTTTACAATGAAGATAGCCATGTTAGAATTTACTCTCCTAACAATGCGATCGATCCGGTTAGAAACAGGCCTTTGCTTGTCATTATTCATGGTGGTGCTTTTACTCCAGGTAATGGTACTCTGGATGATTGGGACGCTCAAGCACCATGGTTCGCAAGCATGGGTTATATTGTGGCGACTGTGAACTACAGACTCCTGGCAACGGCCACGAGTAATCCCAGTTTTTCTAAATACATTAAAGATAACCAAGGCGTAGTCAATAAAACTTCCTCTTGGCCTTGGTATGCTGCGGTACAAGATGTTACTGCTGCCATTAAGTATTTGTGTTATTATAAAGCGGTGCTGGGCTTTGACCCCAACCAAATTTATTTATTGGGAGAAAGTGCCGGAGGTGTTACCGCACAGACTTTGGCGTTGGCCAGTCAGTCGGATATAGATTATGTATTTAGCTTTAGTAGTGATCCGGCTGTAGGAGGCTTGAATGCATCTACGTTAGCACCTTGCAAGAGTCAGACATTTACTATAAAAGGAGTGGCTACGTTATCAGGTGGTTTACCTTATGCTTCTTTTTTGTCAGGCAATGAAAATGTTCCCTTGTTTATGCAACATAGCACTCATGATCCGGTTGTTCCGATTGGTGGAATTTTCCAATTTTTTAATTCGACAGGAGATAATGGGACCATTACAAAACTTAAAAGTGTAAATGCATCAGGCTTGACATATCCTTGTTCTTATCTATATGCCAACTACGATGCCAATGGTGAACTATCAGACCCTGCGACTTATTGGCATTTGCTGACTTTAAGTGGTAAAAATTTATTTTGCAACTCTTATATTGTTCCATTTTTTTATGACATCATAAGCAATACAACAAACTGCAAACAAGATTACAGTTTCACTTATGTGAATGTATACAGCGATGCACCTCCTGTATCTCTTAGAATATCTTCTGATGAAATAGCCATGCAAGACAATAGTAATAATACTCAGCAATTGTCAGCCTATCCTAATCCTGTGCAGGATCAGGTAATTTTGCAAGGGCTATCAACCGTATCTTCTACGACACTTATTGTTAGAGATAGTCAGGGTAATGCCGTTCGTACAATGGCTCTACAACCTGAAAATGATGGACAACAGAAAATCAACCTTGACGGTTTGCCGGCAGGTATTTATCTTATACAGGTCAAAGACGAGCAAAGCAGCAAGGTGTTGAAGATTGTAAAAAATTAAAGCGATACAATTTGAGTGAAGTACAATAAAGGCGAAGATGTTGTGTCTTCGCCTTTATTGTTGTTGCAGATATGGGGAGATTTTTTGTTTGATATCGTTTCGAAAAACAGTAACTTACTCTATGAATCCGTTGAATCCTCTTTTTTGTGTTGCTGTATTGTTGATTTCTTTTTTGACGGGATACCTGATTCAACGAAAGTCTAAATTGAATCTCGGAGAAGGTCGTTACGAAACGATAGATGGGATGAGAGGGTTCTTGGCCTTGAGCGTTTTTGTTCATCATGCTGCGATATGGTATAAATATTTACATACGGGTATTTGGGGTGGTGTTGCTTCGAATTTGTATACCCAGTTGGGGCAAACGGGTGTCTCTTTTTTTTTCATGATCACCAGTTTTCTTTTTGTCTCTAAGTTGATTCATTCACAAGACAAAGAATTCAATTGGAAACATTTTTTTGTATCCAGGTTGTTTCGTTTAGTACCCATGTATTTTTTTTCTGTAGCATTGATAGTGATCATCGTGTTATTTATAACCCATTGGCAATTGCAGGTCGACTTCGGACCTTTTGTAGAATCCATTGTTCATTGGTGTTTGTTTACGATAGATAAAATGCCTGACATCAACGGTTATAACTCTACTGCTATTATCAATGCAGGTGTTGTATGGTCTCTTCCTTACGAGTGGTTATTTTATTTTTGTTTGCCGTTGATTGCATTGGTTATTTTGAAAAATAAACCTCAAAAAATATATCTCGGTTTGAGTGTTCTGTTTATTCTTGCTTTTTTCCCTCTTCATGAGGGAAGAGGAATGCATGCTCTAAGTTCATTTGTAGGTGGTGCCATTGCTCCATTCTTATTAAAATATACACCCTGGAATCAGAAAGCAAAAAGTATTTATGTGAGTATTCTGATCTTATTATGTCTTTTTTTAATCGGCCAATTTGAAGACGTTTATAATGCATACTGCCTTATCCTCTCAACCATTGTATTTACAAGCATCGCATTAGGCAATTCATTGTTCGGATTGTTGAAAAACACCACCTTGAAATTTCTAGGGGAGATCAGTTACAGTACGTATTTGATGCATGGGATCATCATGTTTATCGTTTTCTATTTTGGATTTGGATTGGAACAGATGAAAACATTTACTCCTTTGCATTATTGGCTGATTATTTTTACGATAGCCCCTTTGTTGGTTATCGTTAGTTTTTTAGGATTCAAGTACATTGAGAAACCCAATATGGATAGAGCTAAAAAGAGACAATGACCTCGTGTAAATACCTCTGATGGCTCGTTCCCCGGTCATAAACTAAAAGAGGGTTAAAGTATTATTAACTTTAACCCTTTCAGTAAGAAAATTTAATTTATTTGCTGATCAATAATTTTTCAGAGAACAACAATTGATTGTTCACATCAAATCCTTGCAGAATATAGATTCCTTTTTCCACAGCAGACACATCAACCGAAGAATTTACATTTTTTACTTCCAATGCAGTTATGCCAAGTGTATTATTTAATGCAACATGGTTTACAGTTGCCGCTACATAAAGTGTCTGGCTGGCAGGATTAGGATAAAAGGTAGCAACATTGTTTGCAGCTGCCTGATCAATTGCTGTAGCGACAGTATAATCAGAGGCAGCATATACGCTTGTACCTGCTAAGAAATACATATAACCGCCTCTTCCCAAAAGAGAGTAGGCATAACCGTAAGGCAAACCTGTTGTTGTTAGTTTGTTCCAGCTGCCTCCGGTATTGGTTGATGCATACACTTCCGGAATATAATTAGTGCCGTCAAATGCGGTAGTCGTGATGTAGACATGATTGTTATCGTCTATAGAAATGCTCTGAGGTATCGATCCGCCATAGCCTGTGGAAGATGTCCAAGTAGACCCTCCATCTGTCGATTTATAGATACCGCTTGCTAAAGCCAGGTACATGTTACTCCCTTTTACAGCAATATAAGCCTGCATATCCGAACCGGAATTCGTTATGCCAGCTGTTGTCACTGCATTCCAGTTACCGCCTGCGTTAGTAGATTTATAAATTGTAACAGTGTACTTTAAATTAGACGAATTGAACGACACAGCAGTAGCAAATACATTATTGTTATCATCTATTGCAATATCGTTTACTGTGGAGTTAACATCTATACCTGTTGAGGATGAGGCCCACGTACTTCCTCCATCCGTTGATTTATAGAGTCCATTGTCCGCACCCAAGTACATATTGGTTCCCTTTACTGCTAAACATATATTGCTAACTGATGCAGGAAGGCCTGTCGGTGTCGCATCTGTCCAAAATGCACCATGATCGGTTGACCTTGTTATCTTGGGGATATAATTGCTACCATCGAAATTAGTGGATGCTACATATACATAACCTTCGTCTCCTATGGCCAGATCGTTGAGAGAATAAGCGCTGGTCCATCCGGTGTTGGTCCAGGTACTTTGACCCGAACAAAGACCGGGAAGCAACAATAAGAATAAGTAAATTTTTTTCATAAAGTGTGATTAAAGTGAAACAAAATTAAAAGTCTAAAATACATACAGGTTGGATGAAGCCAGATAAAACATTCTTGTAAAAATCTTTGTAGGATACATCAGCTACTCTTTCAGTAATCAAAACAAAGTAACAACAAATCACCTGGTTAAAACATACTTATTTTTCGGTATATATTGGTACAAGAGAATGCTATAACGTCTCTTTTAACG
>DATHPB010000051.1:0-6327 GCA_035484295.1 Cytophagaceae bacterium | reverse complement strand
ATAATGCTTTTACCTCTTCTACATCAAATTCATTTTCAAATTCAATGTTCACTGACTCGGAGTGTCCGCCCATCACGGGAATACGCACGGTAGTAGCCGTTACTTTAATGGAATCGTCGCGCATGATCTTGTTCGTTTCCTTGATCATTTTCATTTCCTCTTTCGTGTATCCGTTTTCAAGAAACACATCAATATGAGGAATGACGTTCAAGTCAATCGGATAAGCGTAGGCTTTCGGTCCGTCCATGATACCTTTTCTTTCGTCCATCAACTGGTCCACCGCTTTTTTACCTGTTCCTGTTACGGACTGGTAAGTAGAAACCACGACACGTTTGATCTTGTATTTTTTGTGCAGAGGATTCATCACGACTACCATCTGTATGGTAGAACAGTTTGGGTTGGCAATAATCTTATCTTCTTTTGTAAGAGCGTCTGCATTTACTTCCGGTACGATCAGTTTTTTCGTAGGATCCATGCGCCATGCCGAAGAGTTATCAATAACTACTGTTCCAACGGCAGCAAATTTAGGAGCCAGTTCCAATGAGGTACCGCCACCTGCGGAGAAAATGGCGATAGCTGGTTTTTGAGCAATGGCATCTTCTACAGACACGACCTTAAATCCCTTACCCTTATATTTAATTTCTGTGCCAATAGATTTTGGAGAAGCTACAGGAATTAATTCTGTAACGGGAAAGTTTCTTTCTTCAAGAACTTTTAAGATTTGGGTACCGACAAGGCCGGTTGCCCCAACGACTGCTACTTTCATAGTGTTGGACTTAATTTGTTATTGTGTTTTGTTAAATTTAGGGATACAAAGTAACTAAATTATTTTATCTTTGACCCTATGAATGACGGATAAAGGTGAGTGATCACCTGCCTTTGTCTGTTGATCAGTTTTTGCAAGGAATACATTTTTACCAGGTGATGAGCCTTTTGTTATTTTTTAATTATACACTTATGATTACTAGGTATTTATCGTTAATGCTGTGTATGCTGTCATGGTCGGCTCAGGCGCAGTTCAAGGAAGATTTTTCAGGAAACTTTACAAGTCCTCACCACTGGGATGGTTTGACAGGTTATTTCAAGATCAATGCTGCTGCTCAACTGCAATCGAAGGGACCAACAAAATCCAGTAAGATTTTTCTTCAAACGTATTCTAATGCGTTGGCTAATGCATCGTGGACCTTCTGGATGAAAATGAATTTTGAAAGTTCTGTTTCCAATTACACCAAGGTGTTTCTTGCCTCTTCTTCTTCCGATTTGTCAGATACACAGTTGGAAGGTTATTTTTTAAAAATAGGCGGTTTGTCTGGCAGCAAGGATGCGATTGATCTTTATTATCAGAAAGGTTCCACTCAAACCCTCGTCGTAAAAGGGATAGAAGGACATGCCGCAGGTAAGTCGGTAACATTAAGGATTAAAGTGGAAAGAGATGCCACTGGAAAATGGAGTGTGTATGCTGATATAACGGGAGGCAATAATTTTCAATTAGAAGGTATCGCTTCACATGCCAATCTTTTTTCTTCACAGGCATTTGGTTTTATGTGCATTCATTCTTCTTCACGTCGCAGCGATTTTTATTTTGATGAGCTTTCTATCGACGGTGGCATCGAAGATGCAGAAGCTCCCCATTTATTAAGTGAAAACTATGAATCCAACAGCAACAGCTGGTTATTGCAGTTTAATGAAGCATTGGACTCTTTGTCTATTCCTGTTTTGACAACTATAGATGATACCCCTCTTGCATTGGCGATTCAATGGATCAGTTCAACGAGTTTCCGTGTAAAAGACACAATGACAATTGTAAAAGATGGAACAGCGTTGGATGGCTGGTTGAGCGGTATCAAAGACCTGTCGGGGAATGCAGGGATTGTTCCTTTTTTCTTCATTAAACCCAAAGCTGCAAAAACAGGAGATGTTGTGATTAACGAGGTGTTATTTAATCCCTTTTCCTACGGACAAGATTTTGTAGAACTGTATAACAGCAGTTATTTTTATATAGAGTTGGCCAATGCGACAATGAAAAACCAAGACGGCGACACAATGGTTCTTAAGCCTCATCTGATGGCTCCTGGCAGCTATTGCGTGTATACCAAAGACAGTAATGCAGTGACCGAATTTTATTCACGTGCTGCCCGCAATACTTTTGTGGATTGCAACCTGCACGCTTTGCCGGATGATGAAGGTATTCTTACTTTATCAGATTCAGAAAAGATACTAATAGATCAGTTAAGCTATACACATACCATGCACAATCCATTATTGGAAAACCAGGAAGGGGTTTCTCTTGAACGGGTGAATGTTGCTATAGCCTCCGATTGGCGTCCCAATTGGCAATCGGCATCGACTGCTTCAGAGGGAGCAACCCCGGGTTATGCCAATTCACAAGCGGGCTCATTGGTTCAAGGAGGACTGCTCAGCATAGAACCCCATTCGATTTCACCGGGTACAGACGGCTACCGCAATTACGCAACCATCGACTATACCTTGCCTAAAGCAGGAGGATCTGTTCGCATGGATGTATTTTCTCTTCAGGGCATCTGGATTTGTTCCTTGGAACCGAGTGGTCCTTCCGATGTGCAGGGTATGTGTACCTGGAATGGAACAAATACTAATTTACAGCCGGTTAGCACCGGTTTGTACCTGATCGTCGCAGAGTTTTTTCATCCGGATGGTGATCATGTTAAAATTAAGGGCACCATTTCTGTGTTATTACGTTGATTCTGTGTGGAAAACTAGGGCTCGCCGTGTAAAAATTATAAGGAGTTGAAGCTTTTATTTATTACCTTTGCAGGCAAATAATTGCCTTTATCAGGCGTAGAGTAAAGAAGAGTTTCAATCCTATTTTTTATGGCTAAGGTCAAAAAAGTACAAAAGAAAACAGCTGTAAAAAAAGCAGTTGCTAAAAAGCAGGTAACGGTGAAAAAAACCGTAGCGAAAAAAGTGTTAAAGGTGTCGTCTAAAGCGAAGCCTGCGAAAAAAGCAGCGGTAAAAAAAGCAGGAACAAAACCCGCCAAGAAAAAAGCAGTTAAAAAAATACTAGCAAAAAAGGCAATAGCAAAAAAAGATAGCCCTGCAAAGAAGACAACAGCGAACGACTTGAAGGCGAAGCCTAACCAGGCAAGAAAAAAAGTAGCCATAAAGGAAACCTCAGGGACGGTTTCCCAGTTAAAAAGCAAAACCATTAAATCAGAAGCCATCATGCAACCTAAAAATAACTCCGGACAAGAAGACAGCAGAACAAAGTATTCTGAAGAAGAATTGAAAGAGTTCGAAGTCTTAATTCTTGAAAAATTAGAACGAGCAAAAAAAGAACTTGTTTACATCAAAGAATCTTTGAGTAGAAAAAACGATGAGAGTTCCGATAATTCAAATAGCAATCTTAAATTGTTGGAAGACGGAGCGGATACATTGGAAAAAGAAAATTTCAGCCAGCTGGCAGCAAGGCAAATGAAATTTATTCAGCAATTAGAATTTGCTGTGATTCGTATTAAAAATGGAACATACGGGGTTTGTATCGAAACAGGCAAACTTATTCCTAAAGAACGTTTGCGTGCTGTTCCTCATACTCAACATTCCATTGAGGCCAAATTAAATCGTAAGTAATGGATTTTCTTCAAAATCATGTAGAAAGCATTGTGTTCTGCGCCACAGAACCTGTAAAAGCAGAAGAAATCAGATTGGTAATGTCTGAGATGTTTGAAGCAGAAGTGCAAATCGAGGACATTGAAGCCGCATTGGAATCTTTATTGGTGAAATATGAACCTGAAGAATTCTCTTTTCAGGTATATAAAATTGCCGGAGGGTATCAGTTTTTGACAAAACCTGCTTATCAAACCAGTCTGGGTATTTTCTTAAAACAAAAATCCAAGAAGAGGTTATCTACTTCTGCTTTGGAAGTGATGGCGATCATTGCCTACAAGCAACCCATTACCAAAGGACAAGTAGAGGATATCAGGGGTGTGAATTGCGACTATGCCGTTCAGAAATTATTGGAGAAAGAATTGGTAGAGATCAAAGGTAAATCAGACGGAGTAGGTCGTCCTTTGCTGTACGGTACAAGCAAAAAATTCATGGAGTATTTCGGATTGAACAGTTTGTCTGAATTACCCAACCCTAAAGATTTTGCGGCACTTGAAAATACAATCGGAACAGAACTGGATCCTAACTTTAATGACTTTGCACAGTTTGGTTTGATGGAAGGTGAAGGTCAAGCTCATGTTGAAACAGAAGAAGAAAGAGAAGCCGCTATAAAAGCCGGTGTTCAACTGGATTTGGAAGACGTTATTCGAAATGAACAACAAGCACGTCAGGCAGAGATACAGAGTGGGGAAGAAAATAATATAGATCAGGAAAGAAATGAACAGCAAGAAGAAAGGGAGTAGTAAAACTTCCTCCAATACATCATCACATGGCAAAGCAGGCTCTGGAAAATCTAAGCCTGCTTTTGCTTTTGATAAGTCATCTGGTAAAGGCCGTGCAGGAAGATCTGCAGGAGGCAGAGAAGAACGTACGTCTGGAGGAAGAAGTGGACGTACCGCTTCGGGTGAATTGAACCGTGAAGAAAAAAAATCCATCTCGGATGCGAACTTCAAGAAAAGAAGTACAGGTGGTTTTGCAGATAAGAAAAGAAACTCTTCTACCGCAGGATTTGATAAAAACAGTAGACCTTCATCAGGTCCTCGTAAAAAATCATCCGCTCACTTTGAAAAAGGACCCGAAGGTGCTTCATCAGACAGAAAGAGATCATCATCGGATGCTCGCGAGACAACAAGTAAGTCATCTGGTTTTAAAAAAGAAGGCAGTCGTTCATTCGATAAAAAAAGATCGTATGATAAAGCGCCAAGCAGAGTTCCCAAAAGCTTTGGCAGAGGAACAAGAAAAGAATCGGACGAAAGAGAAGAAAACAAATTCGACGAGGATGAATTTTTTGGAAGAAAAGTACCAAGAACAGTAGAAGATGAAATCAACGCGCGCAAACGCCAACCTAAAAAAACAACACCTAAAAAAGTAGAAGAAGGCTTAAGCAAGCGTGCAGAAAAGGCATTGGTGCGTCGTAAGGTAGATAAAGATTTCATTGACATTAAATTCAATAAAGAAAAAGAAAAGACTGACAGTCACCACCGTGAACTGAATGTAAAAAAGGCCAAAAGCAAAGATACCCCTGCGATAGGAGAAGGCATTCGTCTCAACCGCTATTTATCTAATGCCGGCGTGGCTTCCAGAAGAGAAGCAGATCAATTTATTCAGGAAGGGTTGGTAAAAGTAAACGGTAAGGTAGTTACTGAATTAGGCACCAAGGTAATGCCTGGAGACTCCGTAAAATACGGTAACAAAATCATTTCTCCGGAAAAGCCGGTGTATGTCTTGTTAAATAAACCAAAGGATTTTATTACTACGACAGACGATCCGCAAGAAAGGCGTACCGTAATGGCATTAGTAGCGAACGCATGCAAAGAACGCATCGTACCTGTAGGTAGATTGGATCGCAACACAACAGGTTTGTTATTGTTTACTAACGACGGAGACCTGGCACAGAAACTGACACATCCATCCAGCAACATTAAAAAAATCTATTTGATAGAGTTGAACAAACCCATTGCTGAAAAAGACTTTGAGATGATTAAAAGTGGGAAGCTTCGTTTGTTTGATGGTCCTGTAAAAGTAGATGATCTTGCTGTAACAGATCATACCCGTAAAATTTTAGGAATAGAAATACACGAAGGTCGTAATCGCATTGTGCGTCGTATCTTTGAAGAATTGGGTTATGAAGTGGAGAAACTGGATCGCGTAGCTTATGCGGGTCTTACTAAAAAAGATTTGTCAAGGGGGAAATGGCGTTTTCTGTCTGCACAAGAAATCAACCGTTTGAAGTATTTAGAGTAAAAGTTTAATTCGTATCTTTATACCTGTCACATCGAGCGTTCTTTCGTCTTTATTAAAGAAGAAAGAACGTTTTTTTTAGTTGCAAACAAATAAAAATCAACATGAAAACACAGCACTTACTTTTTCTGCTTTTAATAAACATCACCCAGACAAGTTTCGCTCAATTTATAGTCAAGGAAGCGGACTTTGAATGGTTTCCTCTTAACATGAAATCGAATCGTTGTGCCATTGAAGCGGTCGTTCCTCGATCAGACGGTGGTGTGGAGATCAATACCTTTACTCAAACATCTGCTTCTGTAATGGTACAGACCGGTGTATTGGCGGGGAGTGTAGGTGGGTATCAGCATTATCCGCTCATGAATACCAAAAGATTCGATGCACAATTAAAATTGCAAAATGAGTCCAATGATTTTTATAATTACAGGATATTTATTCCAAGAG
>DATHPB010000050.1:0-3876 GCA_035484295.1 Cytophagaceae bacterium | reverse complement strand
CAAGTGTCGATTTACCCGATCCGCTTACACCTGTAACAGCCGTGAGTACGCGCAACGGGAATTTAACCGTTACATTCTTCAAATTATTTTCTCTTGCGCCGGATAGTTCTATATAGTCAGACCATTGCCTATACTTTTTGGGTGCGACGATGGCTTCCTTTCCATTTAAATAATCTGCGGTAAAAGAACGTGTCGCGTTTTTCACCAATTCTTCTAATGTTCCTTGATACGTCAGCTCTCCACCACCAGATCCCGCCAATGGTCCTATATCTATGATTTGATCAGCAGCACGCATCACTTCTTCGTCGTGCTCTACCACAATTACTGTATTGCCCAGTGATTTCAGGTTGAGCAAAACTTCAATCAATCTTTGGGTATCTCTGGAGTGCAACCCGATACTTGGTTCATCTAAAATATACATCGATCCTACCAAAGCGCTTCCCAGAGATGTTGCCAGTTTGATGCGTTGAAACTCACCACCCGAAAGCGATGCGGTGAGTCTGTTCAAATTTAAATAACCCAATCCAACCTTGTCAAGGTAGTCCAGTCGATTGATGATTTCCACCATCAGGCGATCCGCGACTTTAGATTCAAATTCAGATAGCTTGATGCTTCTGAAATGTTCCACAGCCTTTGATACAGGAAGCAATACCACGTCTTGTATAGAAGTATTGCCAACTAATACATAACCAGCATCCTTTCGGATACGTGTGCCTTTGCAATCCGGACAAGTGGTTTTACCTCTGTAGCGGGAAAGCATGACACGGTATTGAATTTTTTGTGTTTGTGATTCGAGGTAATTGAAAAATTTTGCCAAGCCACCGAAATAAGAATTGCCGTTCCACAACAATTGTTTTTCCGCTTCGCTTAATTCTTCGTATGGACGGTGTACCGGAAAATTAAAATGAATACCATTCTTCAACAAAGGTTTGAGCCATTGCTCCTCCATCTTCTCTCCCTTCCAGGGAGCAATGGCTCCTTCGAAGACAGATAAGCTTTTATCAGGAATAATTAAATCCGGATCCAGCCCTAGTACGCTTCCAAAACCTTCGCAAGTTGTACACGCGCCGAATGGATTGTTAAAACTGAAGAAGTTAGCCGTGGGCTCTTCAAATGTGATTCCGTCTTTTTCAAATTTATCGGAAAACCTTCTCTCTTCTTTCCCCGATTCCAAAATCAAACAAGTACCATGTCCCTCGTAAAAGGCCGACTGCACAGAGTCCGATACCCGTTGACGCAATTCTTCATCATTGACAGCAACCGCTACACGGTCGATCACGATAGAGAAATTTTTGATTTTTTTCTTTTTGAACGTTTTATCATTGATGGCTTCTTCGAGCAACAACGTTTCTCCGTCTATATAAATTCTGGAATACCCTTTTTGTAACAAGAGGTTACACTCTTCTTCCAACGAACGTTCTGTCCCTATCAATACTGGCGCTAAGACAAGCAGACGTGTCCCTTCACCTTTAGCCATAATGTAATCGACGACATCGCTTACATTGTCTTTCTTTACCTCTTCTCCAGAAACAGGAGAGAAGGTTTTTCCGACACGGGCATATAATAATTTAAGGTAATCGTAGATCTCCGTAGTAGTGCCAACTGTAGAACGGGAATTGCGGGTATTTACTTTTTGTTCGATGGCAATGGCCGGTGAAATGCCTTTGATGTATTCTACATCCGGTTTTTCCATACGACCCAGAAATTGTCTGGCATAGGAACTCAGACTTTCTACATACATGCGTTGACCTTCCGCAAACAAGGTGTCAAATGCCAAAGAAGATTTTCCCGAACCGGAGACACCTGTAATGACTACCAGTTGATTTCTGGGAATGGCAACATCAACATTTTTTAAATTATGCACTTTGGCACCCTTCACAATAATGAAATTTCTCGGGTCCAAATCTTCAATTTCAACAGGATTAAACGCCATTTTATATTTTTTGCAACCTTTTGTGGTAAGATTGAGTTTAAAGATTGAAAGATAAACTTGACTTATTCAAGGAATTCACATACCTTAACAACACAAGTCTTAACTTAGTTTTTAACATTTCAACAAACCCTCGTACAATATGGCATAAACCTCTACGTTAACCAAATATCATACGACGATGAAAGTTAACAAAAATATGGAAGATAGCATTTTGCTGTCGCTATATAAAAATGGTAACGAAGAGGCTTTTGCAGAACTACTCCGAAGACACAAATCCAAAGTGTATACGACCATCTATATGATCGTGAAGGACAAGTACGTAGCGGAAGATTTATTCCAGGAAACCTGGATAAAAGCAGTAAATAAAATCAATGCAGGAGCGTACAATGAAGAAGGTAAATTTCTTCCTTGGATTGCGAGGATTGCTCACAACATGGCAATCGATCACGTAAGAAAAGAAAAACGCTATCCGACTATCGTGCTGGAAGACGGTATGAACGTGTTCAACTCCTTAAGTTTCTCAGAGGATTCCATTGAGTCTGTGAGAATCAAGGGCGAGAACCAAACGCTGATCAGAGACCTTATTCAAAGTTTGCCGGATGTGCAACGTGAGGTACTGATCATGCGACACTACTCAGACATGAGTTTTCAGGAAATCGCAGAAGCGACAGGAGTAAGCATCAACACTGCTCTCGGCCGTATGCGGTATGCCTTGCTCAATCTGCGTAAGAAGCTGGCAACCCAATCTTATGCCTATGATCATAAACTTTACCAAAAATGACCTTACTCGTTATGTGTACAACGATCTAAACGAACAAGACACCAACCAACTCCAACTTGCCACACTGATTGACGAGGGTGTGAATCAATTTTGCTATAACCTCCACGAGGTCACTAAAAAAATTGATCAAAGCATGATGGAACCGTCTCAAAAAAGCATAGATGCTGTATTGCTCTATGCTAAAAAGGCTAAATTAGGGGCTTAATCCCTAAGCCTTTTATTGAATGACAAAAAAAGAACGCTACCAACACGTCATAGATTATTTCTCAGCTCACGCTCCGCAAGCAGAAACTGAGTTAGTGTATGCCAATCCTTATGAATTGTTGGTAGCGGTGATACTCAGTGCACAATGCACCGACAAGCGGGTCAACCTCACAACTCCTTCGCTATTCAAGCGTTTCCCAACGGTATACGATTTAGCAAAATCTTCTTCCGATGAAGTGTTTTCGTACATCCGAAGTATTTCTTATCCCAATAACAAAGCCAAGCACCTGGTGGGCATGGCTCAACGTGTGGTCGATGTTTTCCACGGAGAAATTCCATCCACCGTTAAAGACTTGCAAACCTTGCAAGGTGTTGGTCGCAAAACAGCGAATGTAATAGCCTCCGTCATTTTTCATCAACCCACCATGGCCGTTGATACACATGTGTTCAGGGTATCGAAGCGCATCGGCTTGGTCACACAAACGGCAAAAACTCCTTTAGAAGTAGAAAAACAATTGATGAAATATCTGCCTACAAAATTGGTTCATATTGCTCATCACTGGCTTATTCTGCACGGACGCTACGTATGCATTGCACGTAATCCGAAATGCGACGAGTGTGGCATCCGTACCTTTTGCGCCTATTATCAAAAAACTTACAAATTGTCTTGAATCCATATTCATGATAAGCTGAATTTTTTAAGATTCTATTCAATATTTCGTATGTTTATTTTCCGCTAGGGTTTCTTTTGCATGAAAGTCATTTACATCCATCAGTATTATCTCACACAAGAACAGGGAGGGGCTATCCGATCTTATTATATCAGCCAGGCACTGAAGGAGAAAGGACACGATGTACATATTATTACCGCACATAACAAACCTCATCGCGAAACGAAAACAATAGATGGCACTACGGTACATTACCTTCCTGTCGGTTACGACAATTCCTTTGGAGC
>DATHPB010000049.1:0-8636 GCA_035484295.1 Cytophagaceae bacterium | reverse complement strand
TATCGTTTCGCCGTTTTCTTTTTTACGTTAGTAGTAATCATCGGCGGAGCCATTTGCTTCATTAAAACACCGATTGAAGCTTTCCCAGACGTCACCAATACGCAGGTGGTCATCATTACTCAGTGGGAAGGCCGCTCTGCGGAGGAGATCGAAAAGTTTGTAACGATTCCCATTGAGATCTCGATGAACTCCGTTCAAAAGAAAGTCTCCGTGAGATCTACCAGTTTATTTGGACTTTCTGTCATCAACGTAATTTTTGACGACGATGTAGACAATCAATTTGCACGGATACAAATCAACAATCAAATTCAAAGCGTGTCTTTACCGGATGGAGTGGATCCTGAGATTGAACCTCCTTATGGACCGACCGGTGAAATTTTCCGCTACACATTAACAAGTCCCACCCGTACGGCCAGAGAATTAAAGACTATACAAGATTGGGTTTTAGATCGTCAATTTAAAAGTGTTCCTGGTGTAGCTGACGTAAATAGTTTCGGCGGAGAGGTAAAAACCTTTGAAGTACAAGTTAATCCTGCACTTTTAGCCAATTATAACGTTACCCCTCTTGATGTATACTCTGCTATACAACACAGCAACATTAACATTGGCGGAGATATCATCAGCCGCGGACAAGAAGCTTATGTAGTAAGAGGTATTGGATTGCTTACCAGTATCAGTGATATCCAGGGTATCTTGATCAAGAACATCGACGGTACTCCCATCTATGTAAAAACAATTGCAAACGTTACCGAATCTGCTCTTCCAAGACTCGGACAGGTAGGACGTGAAAACAACAACGATGTCATCGAAGGCATTGTCGTGATGCGCAAAAATGAAAATCCATCGGAAGTAATCAAAGCGGTGAACGATCGTGTAGAGCTTTTGAACTCACAAATACTACCTCAAGATGTAAAGATCAAGACATTTTACAACAGACAAACATTGATTGATTTTTGTACCGAAACGGTATTGCACAATATGGGTGAAGGTATCTTATTGGTTACACTGATTGTGTTTCTTTTCCTTGCCGATTGGCGCACCAGTTTAATTGTAGCTATGATCATTCCGTTGGCCTTGCTTTTTGCATTTGGCTGCATGTATCTCAAAGGAATGAATGCCAACTTGCTTTCTCTGGGAGCTGTGGATTTCGGTATCATCATTGATGGAACGGTCGTAATGGTGGAGGGGATATTGGTTGTACTCGCACACAAGGCACACACCATGGGAATGGAGAAATTTAACCGCCTTTCCAAATATGGTATGATCAAAAACAGAGGCGGAGACATGGCAAAAGCCATCTTTACTTCTAAGATCATTATCCTCGTTGCTTTGTTGCCTATTTTTGCCTTCCATAAAGTAGAAGGTAAAATGTTCACTCCTCTAGCCTGGACATTAGGCTTCGCCTTAGTTGGTGCCACCATCTTTACACTTACTCTGGTTCCTGTATTGGTAAGTATATTGCTGAATCATAATGTAACGGAGAAAAGCAATTTCTTCGTTCGTTTCATTCACAATGGCTGCATGAACATTTTCAATTTTACATTTCACCACAAACGCAAAACATTTGCTTTCGCTGTCATTATTTTGGTTGGTGGGTTCTATACCTTGACCATACATGGTACAGAATTTTTACCCCAACTCAACGAAGGCTCTATCTATGTGCGTGCGTCTATGCCTAGAAGTGTGAACCTCGAAACATCCGTTACCTACGCCAACGAGTTTAGAAAAGTATTCGAACAATATCCTGAGGTACGCAAAGTATTGTCTCAAACAGGCCGTCCCAACGATGGTACAGATCCCACCGGATTTTATAACATCGAATTTCTTGTCGATTTATATCCGGAGAAAGAATGGAAGTCCAAATTAAAAAAACGGGAACTGATAGAAAAAATTCAAGATAAATTGTCTGTTTATCCTGGAGTGAACTTTAACTTTTCACAACCGATCATGGACAACGTGGAAGAAGCTGTTTCAGGAGTTAAAGGTTCTATTGCCTTAAAAATTTACGGTACCGATTTCGATTATTTGTCCGAACAAGCCGATAAGGTCTACAACATCATGAAAAAAGTACCGGGTATTGAGGATTTAGGTATCGTTCAAAACTTAGGTCAACCGGAACTCCGTATTGAATTGGACCAAGAGAAAATGGACTTGTACGGCATTCAGACTGCCGATGCTCAAGCGGTGATTGCCATGTCCATTGGTGGACAAGCAGCCAGTCAGATGTATGAAGGAGAACGAAAGTTTGATATTCGTGTTCGTTACCTACCTGAATTTCGTAAATCGGATGTGGAAATTGGAAACATCTTGTTACCTACTCAATCCGGCACTCGCATCCCCTTAAAAGACATTGCCGATATTCGTTACCTCACTGGACCTTCGCTGATTTTCAGAGAAGACAACTTAAGATTTATTGCTGTTAAATTTTCCATCCGTGGAAGAGACATGGGGAGTACCATTGCCGAAGCACAAAAGGGAGTAAACAAAGCCGTAAAACTTGAGAATGGTTATTCCATGAAATGGAAAGGTGACTTTGAAAACCAAGTACGCGCCTCCAAAACTCTGATCACTGTTGTACCGATCAGCTTAACAGTGATTTTCTTTATCCTCTATCTCACCTTTGGAAATTTGCGCGATGCCGGTTTGGTTTTCTTAAACGTGCCTTTTGCTATTATTGGTGGTTCCATCGCCTTGTTGATTACAGGAACCAACTTCAGTATTTCAGCCGGGATCGGATTCATCGCCCTATTCGGAATTTGTGTGCAAGACGCCGTCATTATTATCTCTGCCTTTAAAGAAAATTTGGAAGCAGATATGGAATTGGAACCTGCCATTAGAATAGGTGTAGAAAGTCGCATACGTCCAGTAGTGATGACCGCTATGATGGGAACTTTCGGTTTACTACCTGCTGCAATCAGCACTGGAATCGGTTCTGAAAGTCAAAAACCATTGGCGATTGTTGTAATCGGAGGATTGGTATCGGCGGCCATACTTACACTCTTCATTTTCCCGTTAATTTTCGAAACGGTATACAAACGCAAAATCAAAAAAGACGAATTTAAGAAAAGCAATCCAAGAAGGACTCGTTAAAACAATTCATGTTTTAAATAAAAGGTATAGAAGTTGGCGTATAGAAATAAGATACGTTGACTCCTATACATGTTTAAAGACGATGGAAAACGTGCTACCAGCATTCAATTGGGACCTGACAGTGATTTTGCCTTTGTGCAGGTCAATGGCCCTTTTACAAATAGACAAACCGATACCAAAACCTCTGATTTGCCTTCCATTATCAGCTCTGTAAAAAGGGTCAAAGATTCTGGAAACTTCTTGTTCTGGAATACCGATTCCGTTGTCATAAATGTGCACTACCAAATTCTCTTCATCACTATTGATCCTGACTTTTGCCAGATGATTGCTAGAGAACTTACACGCGTTTTCAATCAAGTTCATAAAAGCAGAACGCAAGAGCAGTTCGTGACCTTTGATAGTCATGCACAAATCGTTTTCAGGCATACTGATGTATGAAAAATCAACCTTGTAATTAGGATAAAGGCCGATCAATTCGTCCTGAACGGACAAGATCAATTCATCTACTCGTATGGAGTCTTTGATAATGCCTTTACGCTGCTCTTCGCTCCTTGCCAATACCAGCATGGTATTAACGAGATTCGTCATTTTACGGGCATCTTCCTGCAGTGATTTCAAAATACTTTCATATTCTTCCACCTCTCTATTCTGAGACAATGCCACGTCCAGCTGGCTGTTGATCACAGCCAGCGGTGTTCTCAATTCGTGAGAAGCATTGTTTATAAAGCTCTTTTGTATTTTAACAGAATGTTCAATGCGATCCAGCATCTCGTTAAAATTTTGCGCAAGCTGATCGATTTCATCTTTGCTGTTTTGTGTTTTTACACGGCTTGATAAATTTTCAATCGTGATAGTAGACACCTGCTTATTGATCTCGATGATGGGTTCTATGGCACGACCGGCAAAGAATGTTCCTGCAACAATGGTGATCAACACGCTAATGAAAGAAGACAACGCCAGAAAATACATCAAGCTTTCCAGTTTTCTTTTTCCATACTTATCGAAAGCTGATACAAACACTACATAGTCTGCACCGTTCTCTCGGTAGTACAAACCGATGACTTCATTTTCCTTTTCTACGTACTCTATGTATTTATTTTTGCGCACTTTATCCATCAGTGTTTTATCCCGGGAGATCGCATCACCATTGATACTGGAATAAACTAGATCATTTCGCTTGTCGTAAATGATCACCTTTTCCTGGTACAATTCATTGATGGTATTCTGATCAATGATAATACGCAATGAGTCTTTGTCTACTTCTTTTGCATCAACAAGCAAACGAGCCGTTGTCAGGGCTTTGTCTTTAAGTCTCTTATAAAACTCATCGTTCCTGTAATCGGCATAAAGTATGTAAGTGATGAAAGAAAAAATCAAAACGATCGATGCAACGATAAGAGAAAAAAGGAGTGTAAGACGATGCTGTATTTTCATATCAATCTTCCTTGATGTAGTAACCTAGACCAGGTTTGTTAAAAATCAGCTTGCGTTCTGAATCCTTGTCGATCTTTTTCCTTAAAAAATTGATGTAAACTTCTATGACATTGGTTCCGGTATCAAAAGCAAGATCCCATACTTTTTCTGCAATTTCTATTTTAGACAATACTCTTCCCTTATTGCGCACCATGTATTCCAATAACATGTATTCTTTTGCAGTGAGTTCAATTGGTCTGCCGTTGCGCATGACCGATTTCATATTAGTGTTAATCTCGAGGTTTGCAATTTTCAATAGTTGTGTATGATGCTCAATGTCTTCGCCTGAACTTCTTTTCAAAAAAACACGTGCCCTTGCCAGCAATTCACGGAAATTAAATGGTTTCACCACATAATCGTCCGCACCTAAACCAAATCCTTGCATCTTGTCTTCAATATCTCCAAATGCAGTGAGCATGATGATAGGAGTCTGCAGTTTATGGGATCTGATCTCTTTGCAGATATCAAATCCATTCATATGTGGCAAGTTAAGATCCAGGATAATCAAATGGTAAGTACCTGTCAAAGCCAGTTTCAATCCAACCTTACCGTCGTGTGCAACGGTTGCATCAAATCCGTTTTCATCAAATCCTTGTTTGATGGAGTTGGCTACTTTCGGTTCGTCTTCAATGATAAGTATTTCCTGGAGCATGAAATATAGTAAACAGTAGTGAGTGAGCTTTTTTTATTTAAATGTCCTTTAAAATCTTGTGATTTGGATATTGAGATTTGGAATTTTATACGAGTGTGATATGCGGATAATCATTATATATAATATACCAGAACTTCTATTAAATACCTTCCTGACAACTGTCAAATGATAACTTTTATTGCATCGTCTTAAAGAATTCACCCAAACAATTGATTAAATCCGTTGGCAACATGGCTTCCTGGGAAAACAGTTCAGCTGCTTTATCGCCTGCATAACCATGCATATAAGTTCCCAATACTACGGCATCCTTCGGGTTATAGCCTTGCGCCAGCAATGCAACCAAGATACCTGTCAGACAATCTCCGCTGCCGCCTTTAGCCATGCCCACATTTCCAGTTGAATTGTAGTGTATGCTTCCGTCAGATAAAACAACAGCAGAATATTTTCCTTTTAATACAAAGTGAATGTTGTATTGCTGTGCCCACTCCAGGGCCTGCACTTCTTGTTCTTGTTGAGTCAACACTTTACCTGCCAGGCGATCGAATTCTTTTTTATGCGGAGTGAGGATAGACCCCTTAGGAATCTGTTGCATCAGCGTTGCTTCTTTACTCAACACATTCAATGCACCGGCATCGATGACCAATGGGACATTTATCTCATTCAATAATTCTCTCAGCAATTGTAATGCCTTCTCCGACTCGTGCCAACCTGGACCAAGTCCGATCGCTTGATATGAAGTCGTATCCGGTAAGACAGAGAATTCTTTTTCCAAAGGGTCTGTCAACACCATGGCCTCCGGAACTGCCGTTTGTAAAACGATGAGTCCACATGATGGAGTATACACTTTCAACAAACCTACACCTGCCCGCAAACACGCAAGTGAAGCCAGTATGGCGGCACCCATCATGCCATAACTTCCAGCCATCAATAATGCTCTTCCAAGATTCCCTTTATTGGCAAAAGGAGAACGGGGAATATACCTGCTTTTCACATCTTTCAATAAAGTATACCGGATCAGTGAAGGAGTTTCTTGTTCGTATGTGTTGGACAGTCCAATATCCGCTACATACCAATCTCCTAAGTATTGGTAATTGCTCTCGTAGAAAAAGCTTCTCTTGGGAATTTGAAAAGTAATAGTTGATGTTGCCCGAACAATGACTTCGCTTTGACTCATCATCCGGTCTGCTGATAAACCAGACGGCAGATCTACTGCGATTACTTTCTTTTTTGCTGCATTGATCTCTTGAATAATTTTTTCATACAGCTCATCTGCTTTCCTGTTTAAGCCCGTTCCCAGCAAAGCATCGATAAACACAAGGTCCTGTGATTTTATTCTGGCCCATTCCGATTCTTCGACAGCAGTTGTTGCTGTGATGTGTTTCAATTGTCCACCGAGTTGAAGCCATCGGTCGTAATTAAGTTGTGCCTCAGCAGATAATTTTTTCTCATCGACCAACCAAACTTCTACTGTATATTCTTTTTGCAACAGTAACCGAGCAATGGCTAAACCATCGCCACCATTATTGCCATGTCCACAAAAAACAAGAAAACTTTTTTCATTGGGATATAATACCAGCAAGCAATCGACAAATGCCTGGGCAGCCCGTTCCATCAGTTCAATAGGTGTCATGGGTGTATGATCAATGGTGTATTGATCCCATGCTCTGATCTGATCGGCGGAAAAAATTTTCATCGTTGCAATTGTTTCTTTTTAAAATGTCGCTCCGACAAATACAACAAACGCACAGACAGCATACCGACACCTGCGCCGAATAAGACATCGCTTGCCCAATGCCGATCATTCATCATAGCCAACATTCCCGTAAGACCCGCTAAGGAATACAAACCTATCTTCAACCCTTTCATTTGTCCCGGGTATTCCAGATCAAACAAGGCTGCACCCATGAACGCCTGTGCCGTATGACCCGATGGAAAAGACAGATAATCTGAACCGTTCGGTCTCAATTCATGAGAGTAATATTTGAGAGCCGCCACTCCGACAGAAGTAAGTACCTGCGCTTGTACAAACATCCACAAGCGCCTGCCGTTAGAATGTCTCGCTTTTGTACCTGGAACATATCCCGTAACGAATGCCATTACCAAAGGAACCTGATCGATGTAATCGTCAATCGGTGTGAAGAAACCAGGACATACACTTTGTACGTCTTGATGAATGTTGTAAGAACTGTACAATCCATTGTGTCCTTGAATAGACAAGCCATAAATCATCAAAGCCGCGGGAGCGAAGAAGCTCATTGGTCTGATCGGAGGATCATTCTCTGACTCCAGCAATGGAACAGCAACCGTCTCTGACGGTTGAATGGTAATAAGATTCGGCTGATTCTCTTTGACAGTAGTCGTATCTTGCAATTGTCCATCCGATAAAGGAGCTGCGGTCAGCGTATCTACAGACACCTTATTGGCCAATGTGTCCGGAATTTCTATTGACTGTGCATAGGACACCGTCAGACAACAAACACAAATACAAAAAATAACTAGCGATTTCCCTTTCATCCTTAACGATCTATTTCACCCATTACAATATCTAATGATCCCAATATGGCTACCAAATCGGATAACATGACGTTTTTACTCAGTGCCGGCAATACAGATAAGTTAACAAAACAACAAGAACGGACCTTGCAACGTAGCGGTACATCTGTATTTCCGGAAGAACGAAAGAAAAATCCCAATTCTCCTTTCGGATTTTCAGCGCGTGCATAAAAGTCCATCGCTTTAGGACGGATCTTTTTCGGTACCATTTTTTGCGGATTAAAATCTCTGGTGCGTTTATGGTCAGTTGTCAGTTGTTTCAAGCATTGTTCGATGATCTTAATCGATTCGTCACATTCCAACACCCTTACCTGTGTGCGATCCCAACAGTCGCCTACTTTACCCATCTCTCCCTTTCCGATCGGGATATCGAATTCTAATTCTGGATAAACAGAATAGGCATCCACTTTTCTTAAATCCAAGCGCAAGCCGCTTCCTCTCAACACTGGACCGCTGACTCCGTAATTAATGGCCAGGTCCAAAGGTAATACACCAATACCTGCTGTACGTTCAATGAATATTTTATTTTCAGTAATGAGTTGTTGCATTTCCTTCATCTTCGGCTTGAGATAAGTGATGAAGGATTGGCATTGTTCCTCAAAGCCCACAGGTAAATCATAAAACAAGCCACCTACCCAAATGTAATTGTATAACATGCGCGCACCGCTCACCCACTCCAGCAAGCGGTTGATGTACTCACGGTCCCGCATCATCCAAAGGAAGGGAGTGAAACTTCCAATGTCTAATCCGTACGTGCCGATCGCCACAAAATGCGAAGCCAGACGATTGAGCTCAGCAACCAGTACACGAATGTATTCGATGCGTTTCGGAATATCGTTTTCAATACCCAGCATGCGTTCAAGTCCCA
>DATHPB010000048.1:0-3451 GCA_035484295.1 Cytophagaceae bacterium | reverse complement strand
TTTCTGCCTCTTCTTCCATCTCCAGACTGAGCTTAGTGTTTTCGCTAAGATCAATAGCTTTATCTATTTTTGCATAGCCCAGATAAGAGATAGATAAATCATGCTTTCCTTCCGGTAAAGTAAGAGAGAAAAAACCATATTCATTGGTTACTGTACCTACCCCAAGTGCCTTAGACTCGACCACTGCACCAACGAGATCTTCTCCGCTCCTAATGTCCTTTATATTTCCGCTGATGGTATATTTTTTTTGCTGGGCATTAACTCCGGCTAAACTTAAACAGAAGCTAAGCAATAGAAGAATAAAAAAACGCATTGGGATCAATTCGTTAGAAGTTAAAACAAAGCAAGTCTATAAATAAGATCTGGAACAAATTTATGGAAACTTAAATCCTTTCAAAAGTTTCCAGTGATTTTAGGCTTGATATAATGCGGTAAGCGGAAGATTGTGATGTAATATTTTTTTCACTTCCTGAGAAAATAATCAATAGCGGTAGATTTTCAGAATCTTTTGATTGATAAAAAATGCCTTGTGATCGTATAAAAGTACCCAGCTCGCTTTTACAGGCAAAAGTGATCTTTGTTCCCTAAATGTATATAGGTTGTAACGGACAATTTCCTTTCCTTGTATAAAATAAATTTCATCGTTTAAGAAGGCAAACCAGGAAACATCGGGAAACGGCAATTTGGTTTTATAGTTGCCCAAATTGTCAAAAACCAAAATGCCTGAATTCTTATCTGCGATGAACAATTGATTTTGGTACTCTCGCATAAATGTGATTTCGTAATCTTCCGCATCCAGAATCAGATCAAGAGGTGTATTGAAATCGATCTTATCGAATTGCGTATTGAATTTTTTAAGTGCAAATTCTATATCGTCAAACAACCACAAATTATTATCCAATGCGAAGGTAGCGATACGAGCAAAGCCTACTCTGTCGGGTGGTAATTCCAAAGGTTGTGTCTGACCCAAGAAACGATCGAGTATCACATACTCCTGGAAATTTTCATAAAACAAGAAAATATTAATCCCTCTCCAAGAATCTAACAATGAAACCTCACTTTGCTTAGGAGGCGAATACATGATTTGCAATTTACCTAATGAGTCGTATTTGTATAAATTTCCGTGCAGGTCAGTGATGAAAAGATTCTTGTAATAATCAGCCGAAACTTGATCAGCCGCAGCTTTCAGCGACACTGAGTCTACAAATTTCCATTCTTGTCCATATACATTGGAAAGACCTAAAAAAAAGAATAGAAATATGCAGAATTTATTTTTCAAACTGTTTTATGTTCAGGTTTTCTCCGTCGAACTCGGCATAGGAATTATAATTAATCCAATCACCTAAGTTAAGATACTTTCCACCACTTTTCAATGTATACTCCATTAAGTGATGACGATGCCCGAATAAATAATAATCAAATGGTGTTTTAGCGTCCAGTTCTTCGCAATATTGCACCAACCATTCCTTATCACCGAAGAAACGATCGTCCTTGTTGCCTGCTCTGCTTGTTTTCGACCAGTAATGTGCAATACCCATTCCAATGGAAGCAGGTAGCATACGAAACAACCATTGTGTAAAGGAGTTTCTGAAAAACAATTTTAGAAATTTGTAATTGCGATCACCGGGACCCAAGCCATCACCGTGCCCGATGTGAAAACGTTTGTTACCAATTTTAAAATCCATGGGATGGTAGTACATCTTCGCGCCAAATTCTTCTGTAAAATAAGTAAACGACCACATGTCGTGATTCCCTACAAAGAAATGAATGGGAATGCCGGCATCGTGAAACTCTGCAAGTTTTCCCAATACACGCACAAAACCTTTAGGCACGACGTATTTGTATTCAAACCAAAAATCGAACACATCGCCAACTAAAAACAACTCCGACGTTTCCTGTTTGACGGAATCTAAAAATGCCACAATGCTCTTTTCTTTTTCCCGATTGACTTCATCGTTGGGATTGCCCAAATGAAAGTCTGAAAGAAAAAAAACTTTTTTATTCTGCTGAACCGGAATCTGGAGCATCGTCAATAAGAAATACAGTTAATTCTTTAGGTCCATGTGCGCCTAATACCAACGTCTTTTCAATGTCAGCCGTACGGCTAGGACCAGTTTCCAGGCATACCATGGAAGGGAAATTTTTATGGTACTTGATCCTTAAGTTTCGAAACGCATCTTCGATATCGTACACCACTTGATGAGTATAAGCTACCACGATGTGATGAGGAGGATAAATGGATAAACGTCTGCCGGAAGCAGTTTGAGAAGTATACAACACACTTCCTGTACGGGCAATGAGTGAGTCGCAGGAAGTAATACCAACCTGAGCTTGTCCCCACGACAATTCGTTGTTGATGACAGCCAACGGAATTTCTCTCAGTATGTTTTGCAACGAAGGTTCCCAAACATGCATGTGTTTAAAACCTTTGCTGTGTGAGTAAGCTTGTAATTGTTGGGTAAAATCCTGTTGATTTTCGCAATAAAAAAAAGCGGCTTTTGTTCTCACTAGATTTTGTGCAAACATCACCAACAAATCTTCTTCTTCCGGTCTGGCAAAGATATCACTAACAAAGTTAGGCTCCGATTGCGTCGGAGCCTTTCTTATCAATGCTTGCCTTACTTTTTTTAATATGTCTTCTTTTGCCCTGTTAAGTGCCATAGAATATTATTGTTCATTTTCTGGCCTAACAGATATGTCAATTTGATCTTCAGGAATAATTTCCGGAACGTTATCAGGTGTTGGAGCGTCTGCACGGCCATTGGTATAGGCTGCATAAGTAGTCTCTTTTTCAAATGGTCGTTTACCGATTAAGCCTTCCAGGTCAGATTGGAAAATAATTTCTTTCTTCAACAATTCTTGCGCAACGATTTCTAGCTCTCTTTTTTTCTCTTCCAATAATTTTTTCGTACGCAGGTATGCGGTATCAATGATTGTTCTTACCTCCTGATCAATGATTTGTGCCGTTGCTTCTGAATATGGTTTTTGGAATGAATAATCAGACGATGATTTAGAATCATAGAAAGAAACGTTTCCGATTTTGCTATTGAAACCATAGATGGTTACCATACCGTAAGCAAGTTTGGTAATTCTTTCCAGATCGCTCAATGCTCCAGTTGAGACCTTTCCGAAAATTATTTCTTCAGCTGCTCTGCCTCCCAGGGTCATACACATTTCATCGCCCAGTTGCTCTTGCGTATAAAGGAATTGTTCTTTCGGTAAATACTGAGCGTATCCCAATGCTGCCACACCACGCGGTACGATGCTTACCTTAACCAATGGATCTGCATGCTCGAGAAACCATCCCGCTACCGCATGACCTGCTTCATGATAAGCGACAATTTTCTTCTCTTCCGGAGAAATGATTTTATTTTTCTTTTCCAATCCCCCGATAACACGGTCAATGGCATCATGAAAATCCTGCATGTCCACAGAATCCTTGTTGTGACGA
>DATHPB010000047.1:0-2415 GCA_035484295.1 Cytophagaceae bacterium | reverse complement strand
AGCGCTGATCTTAAGGTTAAAGAGTTGAAGTTCTTTGGTATGCAAATGCATCAATACCAAAGAAGAGGTCAAAAGAGAAACCAACAGCAAACCAGGAAGCATCTTGCGTAAAAGAGCTCCCTTAAATAGCAAAATGAGCTGTAATCGTTCTTTGTTTCCCAAGGTGAAAACTTATATTTTTTCTTTGTGCAAGATGGAAGCGATGCCTTCTACACACAGTTTTTTTGTTTCAGCATCCAAGATTTCTGTGGCGACCGTAGCAGTATGTTTGTCACGGTTTACAGAACTGATGGTTACTTTGGCGATGTATTCTTTGCCGACAAATACAGGACGTTTGAAACTTACGTCTTGTTTCATGTACACTGTTCCCTCACCTGGAAAAGTCATACCGATGATTTTTGAAAATACACTCAAGGCAAAGATGCCGTGAACGATTGGTTTTTTAAATACGGTGTTGGCTGCGTACTCTTCATCCAAGTGAATTGGATTGAAGTCTCCAGAAATGGTTGCAAATGTTTTTACAGCTTCCGGTGAGTACGAAAAATTTTCGGTGTAAAAATCTCCTTCGTTAAGTAACATAGTATTATCCTATTTGGTTTTTAAGGGTAGTCACTAATTTTTCTACTTGCACCTCGCTGTGCGCAGGAAAATTAGCGATGCGTATTTGTTTTTCTTTGTAATTGCCATATCCGCTTCCTACTGCCATGTCATAGGGAGCAAGCACCTTGTTGACTTCTGCCGGAGCAAGCTTTGTATCGGCAACAAGAGTAGTTTGAGAACGTTGTGCTTCGTTCTTCACGAAGATCTCAAAGTTTTTGCTGTCGGCTAAATAGTCATAGATCATTTTTGCTTTGCGTTCTGTCGATTGACGCAACGCTGCTGCACCTATTTTGTTCAGGTCTTCCACCACCTTGCTCAGCAAGAAAATGTTCAACACGTTGGGTGTTTCCGGTGTTTGATTGGCCAGTGCTTTAGACAGCATGGAATCTACGGTGTGGTAGGTTCCTGTTGAACGAAGCACAGCTACTTTTTTCGCTTTTTCAATGCAACGGTCATTCAATAACCAGACTCCTAATCCGGCAGGAAGTCCAAAGCATTTTTGTACAGAGAAGAAAACGGAGTCTATTTTACTGTAATCAAAATCAGGAAAAGGAAGAGAGGAAACGGCGTCAACAAAGATCAGGGTATTTGGATTCAATGATTTTACCTTATTGATCTCACTCACTGGCATAGCAGCTCCTGAGCTTGTTTCATTTTGGGTGAGACAAATGATTTCTGCTTCAGCGGGAATGCTCAGGTCATCGGCGTTGAAACTTACACCAAATGGGGCCTCTACTTTAATGCCTGTCAACTCTAGTTCTCCCGAAAATTCGTAAAAGCGTTTAGAAAACGAACCATTCACCGCATGAAAGCTGGTATGCTCCACACAGTTTTGCAGGATACGTTCCCATATTTCCGTGGCAGAACTTAAAAACAAGATCTGGTAATTGTCAGGAAGGTTTAACAATTGCCTTAATCCTTGCGTAGCCTGAGCGTAGACCTCCTGAAACGCTTTGCTGCGATGAGAGATCGTTGCCATCTTGCGGTCCAGCGCTTCCGCCAGGTGAGCAGGTACTGTCGGATACAACTCAGACGGACCGGGAGTAAAATATATCTTATTGTCTTTTGCCACTGTAGATGCCCTATTAATAAATGATTCTGAATCGTATGGTGTTCGGAATGTTTTTCAATTCGTCGATCAATTCCTGATTGTATTTGGTATCGATGTCGGTGATCACATACCCGGTTTTCTCATTGGTCTTCAGGTACTGGCCAACGATGTTGATGTTATACTTCGCAAAGATCTGATTGATTTTCGCCATGATTCCCGGCATGTTTTCATGGAAGTGAATCAAACGGTGCGCATGGTCCCATGATGGCAACTGTATGTTCGGAAAGTTCACGCTGTGCAGCGTGTTTCCACTGTTGACATATTCCATGATGCGTTGTGGCACGAAGTTACCGATATTGAACTGTGCTTCTTCCGTACTTCCTCCGATGTGAGGAGTCAGGATCACGTTGGGTAAGCCACGCACTTTATTTTTAAACTCTTCGTCGTTATTCTTCGGTTCGTATGGGAATACATCCAATGCAGCTCCGATGATCTTGCCGGAAGTCATATTGTCAGCCAGGGCATCCAGGTCTACCACATGTCCGCGGCTGAGATTGATGAAGATAGAACCTTTCTTCATCCATTCGAATTGTTCCTTGCCAATGATGTTTTTGTTGGATGCTCTTCCGTCTACATGCAAGGTGACAACATCTACGGTCTCCAACAGTTCTTTCAGACTATGGCATTTCTTCGCATTACCTAAAGAAAGCTTTTCTACGATATCGAAGTAATACACTTCCATTCCGATCGATTCTGCAACTACA
>DATHPB010000046.1:0-5564 GCA_035484295.1 Cytophagaceae bacterium | reverse complement strand
CGTCCTGCAACATTAACGCTCTCAGACTTGACGTCTGACACGGCGGACTTAACGACTCTCTCTTTTGAAGATTGTTCAGTGTCATCGCTTTCATGTATGCATACAGTCGAGCACATTGGGCTAGGCCGCTATGGTGATGCGATTGATTACGATGGAGACTTGAAAGCGATGAAAGAACTTGCACGAGTATTGGCTAAAGAGGGGAATCTATTGTTTGTTGTTCCGATTGGAAATGATTCCATCATACATTTCAACGGACACCGTGTTTACCATCCGGATGCCATCAAAAAAATATTTGAAGAAGAAGGATTGACCTTGGTAGAATTTGTATGCATACCTGAAGATTCAAAGGACGGGGGACTTGTGATAAATCCAGGCATTGAATTATTAAAATTGCAAACTTACGCTTGTGGTTGTTTTTGGTACACTAAGAAATAATTATTGGTCACTGATGAATTCATCTCAACCTGTCATAAAAGTCGAACAACTTTCCAAGCTTTACAAGCTGGGTCAGTTGAGTACCGGTTCAATCAGTCATGACCTGAATCGCTGGTGGGCTGGTATACGAGGGAAAGAAGATCCTTACTTAAGGATTGGTGAATCCAACGATCGGCAAGTGAAAGGCAATTCTGATTATGTGTGGGCACTTAAGGATATTGATTTTGAAGTACAACAAGGAGAGATATTAGGAATCATCGGAAGAAACGGAGCAGGGAAATCGACCTTGCTGAAACTATTAAGCCGTACGACTTCACCGACAAAAGGCAGCATTAAAGTGAAGGGAAGAATAGCGTCTTTATTGGAAGTGGGAACAGGTTTTCATCCAGAGCTGACAGGTTGCGAAAATATCTACCTCAACGGAGCGATTTTAGGAATGACTAAACAGGAGATCAAACGAAAGTTTGATGAAATCGTAGAGTTTGCCGGTGTGGAGCGATACATCGATACACCAGTAAAACGATACAGCTCGGGTATGTATGTGCGCCTGGCTTTTGCTGTAGCAGCTCATTTGGAATCTGAAATATTAGTGATTGATGAAGTGTTAGCAGTGGGGGATGCAGATTTTCAGAAAAAATGTTTGGGTAAAATGGGGGACGTGGCAAAAGGCGGTGAGAAAACAATTCTCTTTGTTAGCCATGATTTGGCGGCTGTTGCGAAATTGTGTCAAAGAGGCATTTTAATGGATCAAGGAAAAATCAAAGCGCAGGGATCTATAGATCATGTGTTGAATGAATATTTGTTGAGTGATTCTAAAAGTAAAACAGAATTTATTTTTGAACAGACAGATTCTGTCCGCTTACAGGAAGCATATTTGATCAAAGCACAGGTTCTTGATTTAAATGATTATCCCATCAAAGAGGTGAAACTTGGTCAAGCCTGGAAATTAAAGGTATTTTTACAAGTCAATCAACCGATGCAAAATTTTATTGTCGGAGTGGGTTTTGAAACTAATCTGGGCATGCCTATTCGTACGGTTTGGTGCCCAAGAACGGTCGTTGAAACAGGAGAATATTGCGTCACGTTTACAGAATCGGATATACTTTTTTCCAGTGGAGAATATAAAGTAACAATAGGCATCACAAATAATGAACGTACCATACAATACTCGGATGAGGATGTGGTATTGCGCATCAGTGAGATCGGTGAGCTGGTTAACGACGGTGCATTGATCAAAACCAAAGGAGCAGGCGTAATTTTGAATAAAGGAAATATAGCGATTCGTCGGGTTTAAAATAATAACGTATTATGTTTTTCGAAGAACGAATAAAATCTATAAAGGAAACAGACAAAGTATTAGAGATTGGTCCGGGAGCAACACCTCATTGGCGCTCGGATGTGTTTTTAGAAAGGAATTATGCTTCAACGAAAGAATACATCGCACAGACTGGTCATGTCGGAGAATTGAAGACGGATAAAAGGATAGTGTTTTATGATGGAGGCTTGTTCCCATTTGAAGAGCATGAATTTGATTATGTGATATGTTCTCACGTACTCGAACATGTAGATAACCCAGAACTATTTTTAAAAGAGATACAACGCGTAGGCAAGAAAGGATACCTGGAGTTTCCTACATTGTATTATGATTATATATATAATTTCCCCGAACATACCATGTTGCTGATGTACGATGGTCGTTGCATACACTGGATGTCTAAGGTAGAGTCGGGATTGAATCAGTACAAAAACGTACAAGCATTTTTTTATAGAACATGTGAATTGGAGTATTATTCTTTGATCGGTGATTTGAAAGAATATTTCTTTCAAGGATTTGAATGGGAAAATACTATACTCTGTAAAAAAGCGCAGACATTAGATGAATTATGTTACGATCTGCATTCGTTGTCTATTCCTCAAAAAGAAAAACAAACAGGTGAAAAGAATCGGGTACAATCATTTAAAAGTAGAGTGAAAAACAAATTAATCAATTGGCTTCAACAATGGTAAAAGAGCTACTATACCTTATCAAACGCAAGTGTAGACACTTGTTGATTCCACCGATAGTTAGAGATGGAAAGGCTATTGATAAAGTAGGCTCCGGGAATGAAGCCAATAGAAACCAATGGGTCATTGATCAATTAAGCAAATTAAATGCTGGACAAACATTGCTGGATGCTGGAGCGGGGGAGCAACCGTATAAAAAAAATTGCACACATCTTCAGTACGTGTCACAGGATTTTGCACAATATAATCCGAATGAACTAAAACAAGGATTACAAATGGGGCATTGGGATTATGGTATGCTGGATATTGTATCAGATATCTCTGCTATTCCAAGGTCTAGTGCAAGTTTTGATGCGATATTATGTACAGAAGTCATTGAACACATCGTAAATCCGATGGATGCGATCAAAGAATTTTCTAGGTTACTAAAACCAGGAGGAAAACTTATTCTCACAGCTCCATTTTGTAGCATGACGCATTTTGCGCCGTATCATTTTTATTCCGGATACAATCGTTTTTTTTATGAGACAGTTTTAAGTAGAGAAGGCTTTGACATCGTAGAAATGTCGGAGAATGGAAATTACTTTGAATACGTTGCTCAAGAATTAAAAAGAATAAACTCCATTGGAACAGAGTATGCAGACCACGCACCAAATGTTGAGGTGATAGAGGCTCAACAGGTGTTATTGGAATATCTCGCTCAATGTTCTTTCAAAGATCAAGGATCGAAAGAGTTGCTTTTTTTTGGAATGCATGTAGTAGCCATAAAAAAAGACAAATATCCTTTATGATCGTTGTTAAGTTACAAGGCGGATTAGGAAATCAGATGTTTCAGTATGCATTAGGAAAAGCTATGGCAAAGATTCATCGAAGCTCTTTTACGCTCGACCTCGATTTTTTATTGGACCGTAAGTTAGATAAAGGTCCCAATTTTGTTTTCAGAGATTATGACCTCGATGTTTTTGCGATGTCTCCTGTTATTGCTAAAACAGGACAAGAAGTCAAATACAGTCACCCTAGTTTTTTAGATAAACTTTCTTCATGTTTTAAAAATAGAACAGTTTATAAAGAATCTTTTTTTCAATTCGATCAAAAGGTATTATCGGTGAAACCAGATGTCTACTTAGATGGTTATTGGCAAAGCGCTCGTTATTTTGAAACCATAGAAAAAGAATTGCGTACAGATTTTACATTTGTACATCCTATAGAAAAAGAATCACACGCGCTGTACCGTGACATTCTTTTTACAGACTCTATTTGTGTAAATGTAAGACGCGCCGATTTTCTGACCAGCTCATTTCACGGAGTATGTGGAATGAATTATTTCGAACCGGCTATTGATTTCCTTGCCTCTTCACTGGCTTATCCGAAAGCATTTGTTTTTTCTGACGACCCTGCATGGTGCGAAGAGAATTTTAAATTAAATATTCCGATGCAGGTGGTGGATCATTCTCACAAGGGGTTTAAATTTTCTAATCAGTTGCAATTGATGGCTACCTGCAAGCACTTTGTTATACCTAACAGCACCTTTGCCTGGTGGGCGGTATGGTTGAATAATAAAGAAAATAGCAAAGTCATTGCTCCTAAAAAATGGTTCAATGACGAACACATAGATACGAAAGATCTTATTCCTGAAACTTGGATAAGGTTTGATAATTAAGTAATATGAAAACATTAATCGTAACAGGTTCCGGAGGATTGATAGGAAGCGAAGTCGTTGCATTCTTTTCGGCTATGGGCTGGAAAATATACGGCATAGACAATAACATGCGGGCTGATTTTTTCGGACCTCAAGGTGATACGCGTTGGAATCAACAACGATTGGTCAATGAATATCCTCGGTTCACACATGTAGAATTAGACATTAGAGACCGAAGTCAGGTATTGAAGTTTTTCGGCTCAGTTTCGTATGATGCCATAATTCACACTGCCGCACAACCGAGTCATGACCTCGCAGCTTCCAGACCATTCGATGATTTTGATGTGAATGCAGTGGGGACATTGAATTTATTGGAAGCTAACAGGCAGTTCAATAAAGATGCAGTCTTCATACATATGTCCACCAATAAAGTCTATGGAGATGCTCCTAATGAAATCAAATTGAAAGAATTGGACAAACGCTGGGACTATGATGATGTACAATATGTAAATGGCATAAAAGAAAATTTCAGAATCGATCAATCGAAACACTCTTTATTTGGTGCATCGAAAGTTGCCGCTGATATTATGGTACAGGAGTATGGCCGTTATTTTCAAATGCCTACTTGTTGTTTAAGGGGAGGATGTCTTACGGGACCAAATCATAGCGGTGTAGAGTTACATGGCTTTTTGAGCTATCTGATCAAATGCAATCTTGAAGGTAAGCTTTACAAAATATTTGGATACAAAGGCAAACAAGTGCGAGACAATATCCATTCCTTTGATGTGGTCAACTTTATGTATGAGTTCATCAAAGCACCACGCCTGGCAGAAGTATACAATATAGGAGGAGGTCGTAGCAATTCTATTTCTATATTAGAAGCTTTCGATTTGATCGGTTCTATTTCGGGAAATACAATGCAATACGAGTACCTGGACGAAAACAGGCAAGGAGATCATATGTGTTACATCTCTGATCTTTCAAAGATGAAATCGCATTATAGGTCTTGGGATATTACCAAAGATTTACCGACTACTTTTCAGGAAATTTATGAAGCCTGGGTCACTAAAATTAAACTGTAATTCACCTGATGGCTACTCCCATTTTATCTGTCATCATGCCTGTTTACAATGCTGAGAAGTATGTCTACGAAGCCATTGACAGCGTATTGAAACAGTCGTTTGGTGATTTCGAGTTTTTGATTTACAATGATTGCAGTACTGACGCAAGCAGAGCAATTATTCTTTCATTCAAGGATTCGCGTATTCGTTTGGTAGATAGTCCTTTCAATACAGGTTATGTCAAACATCTCAATGACGGATTACTTGCTGCGCGTGGCGAATACATTGCCCGTATGGATGCCGACGATATTTCTTTACCTGATCGGTTTAAAAAACAAATTGATTATTTGGAGCAACATAAAGAAGTAGCAGTATGTGGTTCCTTTATTGAATTCATCGGATCGAAACAAGGGTTATTGGAA
>DATHPB010000045.1:0-6218 GCA_035484295.1 Cytophagaceae bacterium | reverse complement strand
ACCAGCAACACAATCCAAGTAAGGCAAACGTTCCATTACTTACTACAGCATCAATTGTCGCTTCCTTAAGAGAGGTTTGACAGATGTTGTGTAAGACAAATACATGTATACAACTGATGACGGTAAACGCCATCAGGTATTGATAGAGATTTGTTTTCTGATAAAACAGCGGATGACGCATGCTTAAGCACGTTTGATTTCTATACCGCCCATCACTACTGAACCTCTCAAAATCACAACAGCAGAGGGGTCAATGTGTGCGTCCAGCGAGCGTAAGTCCTCGTCTTCTATACCGCTCATGATTGGAACGATTTCCGATTTGATGTTCCACTCTCTTGATATTTTCAGGCTCACACCACCCATCACTACAGACAAGTCAATGACGGCGCCTTCTTTAGATAAATAACAATTGGTCAAATCTAGTTCTACACCACCCATGACCGTAGTGATTTTCCCTCCTTTGAAATCGTAAGCACTGATTTGCCTGGTCTCACCACCCAATACAGCAGTGATGTCAAAAGTTTCTTCGTTGATCTCGGTTATCGTTTTCATCGTATTATATTTTTTTTTTGCTTTCTTTTTAAAACCCGATCCGAACAGGATCATCAAACCCATAAGGATCAACAGCACTGGCCAGACTTTTTGAAAGTCGAGCAAAGGGAGCGTTCCTGTCAGCGGTAGGAGAAAATAACCGCCCGTTAAAATCAGGACCAAACCCCAGAACCAATTTTTATACAAGAGGTAGACACCAGTAAGCACTACTGCCATCTGCCAGGTGAAGACATAATCCGGCACTTCAAAAGGCAGCATGTTGAGATTATACAATAAATAAAACAATCCGGTAAGTAGCAGGATACTCCCACCCCAAATGCGTTTGCCTGAAAGATGTGCCGTCATACGATGTGTTTTTAAAGGTAAATCATTTCCATTTATTCAGTGCTTCGTTTACATACCTCGCGCAATACGCTTGAGATTTTATTTCACATTCTTGAATAACGATTCAAACTTAAGCAAAGTCTTTTCGGTGTGAAACATCAAATCGGTAAGCGGTAAAAAATGAGTGGTGAAAGGGAGAAATAAGTGGAGTTCACGGACAATTAAAAAAACAAATACGGTATTGTGATTCTGTGTGTACCTCTTCTCACCGACCTTAACAATATACCGTTAGCATCCTGTGTGCATTCGGAGACCACCGCTCCCCCTAGTTTTTTTCGACGGATGTAACCTGTTTTCTTACGGATGGATTTTTTGTCTTCGTAAGAAATAAAGGTGCCGTTCTTTTTATTGTATAACGACGGTGCTTTGGCATGTTTGTCCCAATAATGCTCATAGGAAGGATTGTTGAAATAATTGGCTGAAATATTTTTGTAAGAAAGGTCTTCCTGCAACCTGCCATCCGACATTTGGTACAAGCCGTTGTCTTGCTCGTAAGCATTGATCCATCCTTGTCCGTAAAACGCAATGCCCAGTATGAGTTTTTTTCTTGCGATACCATATTCCCTGTATTCTCGAATGGTTTTGTCTGCACAGAGTCTCATCCAGGAATCCGAATATGAAAGCTTCAAGCTGCAGTGATGACCTGTCACCGCTGCATCCGATATACCCGCACTATTCAAAATCTCCACCTTGTAATCGTAGGTCTGTACAGTAATGTAATCAAGGTAACGCTGGGCGACATTGAGTTCTGAACGAAACAAGTACTGACGTTTGCTGCTTCCCATCATACTGAGTATATAGTAGTTTTTCTTTTTTCTCTTTTCCACTATACTTTGTTCATCTAAGGCATCCCTGACTTGTTGAATCAGTAACGCAAAGTTATGTTGATCTGACTTGCTGTATGAATTTCCATACATTCCTCTTGCTTTAGCAATCCAATGCAACTCTAGGCCGTCAAGTCGGTATTTTTTTACAAACGCTAGCAACGACTTGATGAATTTCTCCCTCGTGCTATCTGTCCGTACTGCATCAGGAAAGCCTGCCGATCCGTCTTTTCCTCCTATAGAAACCAGAACCTTTAACCTCGGATTGATTTGCTGAAGCGAATGAAGCACTGACAGATTAATCGAATCTTTTGTCGGGTCAGCAAAACACACTTCACCATTCATGACGTGTGCAAAGGTATAATGCACGTGCGTCAGTTTCTTCGCGTTTACCGAAGTGACTGTTAAGGGTTGACCTGAACCTGAAACATAGCCTACTACCTTATAACGGGCAGCTTGTACAGCAAAGGACATGAGCATCAGTAACAAAAAAAGGGATTTCATAGCGGATAGGAGTCTTATGTATGTTAAAGGTAATTGTTTTTATTTGATTATAAATAGGCTTATTTTGTTTCGATTCTTATTCGTTTTATGTCTAAAAACGTTACTTCCATTTCTCGCATTTACCTCATTGACACCTTGCGTGGTTTTGCTTTGCTCGGTATACTCTTATTGCATGCTGTCGAGCATTTCGATTTGTTGTATGTACCGGAAAACATTGGTTGGCTGAAGACCTGCGATTCTAAGGTGCACGATATACTGTTCTTTGTTTTCTCAGGCAAAGCCTATTCTATCTTTGCCATTTTATTTGGTTTAAGTTTTTACATTCAAATGCAAAACCTATCTGCACGCGGCTTGAATTTCTATTGGAAATTCAGCTGGAGACTTGCGATTTTGTTGATCATGGGTTATTTGCTTTCTCTCCTGTACATTGGAGAAATATTGACTGTCTTTGCATTACTGGGTTTATTCTTGCTGGTATTGAATCTCCTTCCTAACAAATGGCTCACAATCATTGCCGTGCTGTTTCTGATACAATTTCCCACGTTGATCATTTTAAGACTTTCTTTCTCCGAATCTCATTTCATCTTTCATCAAAACTGGAATGCCTGGGCCAATGTGTTCAACACTTTCTCCAAAGGATCTTTTTCAGATATTGTCCGCTTCAACGCTTTCAACGGTCATATAGCCAAATGGCAATTCCTTTACAATGCCGGGCGCTACCTGCAACTGATCGGTTTGTTCATCATCGGCTTGTTACTTGGCCGTGCGCGTTATTTTGAAAATTTAACAGTCTTCCTTCCTCAGACGAGAAAATTAGCGCTTGTCAGCGGTGTGTCTTTCTTATTGATTTACAGTTCCCCGTTTTTTATTCCTTCTGCATTCAATGTAACGCAAAAAGAATTAATTGCGCTCCTGAGCGATTCTTACCGCAGCTTCTTCTTTACCGGCGTTCTGTTCACTTCCTTTATACTGCTTGCTGTGGAATGGGAATGGGAAAACAAACCGACATTGCTTTCCAACTATGGGAAAATGAGTTTGAGCAATTACATCCTGCAACCCTTGATTGGCGTACCTTTCTTTTATGGATTCGGCCTGGGTATGTACCAATATTTTGGAGCAACATACAGTGTGCTGTTTGGATCAGGATTTTTTATCCTTCAATTGTTGTTTTCAAAAATCTGGTTGAAGCATTTCTATTACGGGCCATTTGAATGGTTCTGGCGAGCACTTACGCTTATGAATTTTAAACTGCCGTTTAAAAAAATATGAAATGAAAACCTTATTCTCCTTTCCTTTTAAAAAAGCCAAACAACCTTTTGCGCGGCTTGCCTTTCTTATCTTCCGGTGCTTCGTTATTTTCTTTCTTATTTCGCCCAAATAACTTATCCCACATGCTGCGTTTCGGCTCTTGGTATGCCTCACAATTTAATTCTTCCAGCACAACGGTAGACAGCTGAGGAAAAGAGGCATTGCGCATGTTTTTAAAAACAGGGTCTTTACTGACCTTCGCCGTGAACTTTGCCCATACAGGTAATGCAGTAGTAGCACCTTTACCCATGGCCAGCGAGCGAAAGTGTACACGACGATCTTCCGCACCTACCCATACACCCGTCACCAATGCCGGTGTGTAACCGATGTACCAGCCGTCTGCCTGCGATTGCGTAGTGCCCGTCTTGCCCGCCATGTCTTGTTTGAAACCGTATACCGAACGCAAAGCAGAAGCCGTTCCTGCATTCACCACATTTTGTAACATGTACGTGAGCATACCGGCTTGGTCGTTCGATAAGACACGCTCCGGTTTTTGTTGTCTGTAACGAAAAATTTCCTTATCGTATTTATCTGTAATCCGCATCAAATACACCGGCCGATTGAGTAATCCCTGGTTGGCAAAAACGGAATAGGCCGTTACCATTTCTGTCAACGACACATCGGCCGAACCCAGTGCCAGAGAAGGGATTGGTTCAAGTACACTTTCTATACCCATTTTTCTTGCCAGGCGAATAGTGTTGTCAATCCCCGAGCGGACAATCAATTCCGCGGAGATGGTATTGACAGACTTCGTCAATGCGCCTTCCATGGAATAAGTCCCGCCGTATTCATCCTCTGAATTTCCTGGAGACCAATTGTAGTATTGCTCGTATACTTTTTTTTCATCGATAAACCGTTCGCAGGGTTCTATACCTTGAGTCAATGCAGAGGCGTATACGATGGGTTTAAACGTAGAACCCACCTGACGCTTGGTGTGCATGTTGACATGGTCGTATTGAAAATACTCGTGGTCTATACCACCGACCCAAGCCTTGATGTAGCCGCTCTCCGACTCCATAGCCAATAAACCGGCTTGCAAAAAATACTGGTAGTATTTTAAAGAATCCATCGGACTCATCACGACTTCTTTATCACCTGACCAGGTAAAAATTTTCATCGGGATTTTTTTCTGAAAAACAGCGCTAATTTCTTTTTCCGAATATCCTTCCTCTTTCAAATTTTTGTAATGATCGCATCTTTTCATCGCATCCGTGATCACCGCAAAGTTTCTGCCCCAGGGTGCTTGTCCTTTCCAATGTGAGAAAAATTGCGTTTGCAATGCGGCCAGATGTTCGCGTACCGCTTCTTCTGCATATCGCTGCAAACGTGAATCAAGCGTGGTATAAATTCTTAGTCCGTCCGTATAGATGTTATACATCGTGCCATCCGGTTTGGGATGTTCCTCGCACCAAGTCAGTAAATACTTGCGCAACTCTTCCCGAAAGTAAGGAGCCAAGCCCTCGTGGTGATTTTCCACCGTATAGCGAATAACCAGGGGCAGTCCTTTCAACGAATCCGCATTTGTCCTGGAAATATAGCCTTCTTTGCAAAGTTGTTCCAAAACCACGTTGCGTCTGCCTTTTGAACGCTCTGGATTTTTACGCGGGTTATAAGAAGTAGGAGCCTTCAACATCCCTACCAATACTGCTGCTTCCTGTGTATTCAGATCAACAACTGATTTGTCGAAGAAGCGTTTAGCTGCAACTTTAATGCCATAGGCATTCTCACCAAAAGGCACGGTATTGAGGTAAAGCGTAAGGATCTGTTCTTTGCTGAATACTTTTTCCAGTTTACGTGCCATGATGGCTTCCCTTAATTTATTTAAAGGCAAAGAAAAAAAAGCGTACCGTTTACGCGGAAAAATATTCTTGATCAATTGCTGACTGAGCGTACTGCCGCCACCCGAACTCTCCTTTCTCAACAAAATACTTTTGACCAATACCCTCAGCAAGCCAATGCCATCTACTCCGCTGTGGTCGTAAAAACGCGCGTCTTCTGTAGCAATCAAGGCATGAATAAGATCAGAAGAGATTTCAGAAAAAGCCACATTGCTTCGTTCGTAAATAAAATACTTACCCAGCAAGACCCCGTCTGCCGCATATACTTCCGAGGCCGTATAGTTTTGAATGTTCTTCAACTCTGCTTCGGAAGGGGTCTTACTGGCTATATAAACATATAAGGCAAGCATTGCGCCTGCCAACAGTAAAAAGACAATTGCAGTAATTTTAAACAAACGCCTGATCGAGTGACGATGAAAAAACTGCATTAATTTTTCCTTAAAAGAGATTGGCATGCCAAAAGCAATGTTTAGCTGATACCTAAAATATACATTGCCATGCAGAGTTACAACTGTGTAAAAAATCTACATACGTTATTTGCCACCGTTTAGGATAAATCGCTCTACGACTTCAGCCACACCGTCGTTGTTGTTAGATGCTACAATCACGTCCGCTTTTTCTCTAAGCTCAGGTGTCACATTATCGACCCAAACACCAAGTCCCGCGTACTCTACCATAGACAAATCATTGCCTGCGTTACCAACCGCTATGATTTCTTGCTGCTTGATCTTCAACCGTAAGGCCAGACGAGACAGGCTTTCTGCTTTGTCAATGCCGTGTTGCGTAGCTTCCAGGAAAAAAGGTTTGG
>DATHPB010000044.1:0-5390 GCA_035484295.1 Cytophagaceae bacterium | reverse complement strand
TTATACCTGTTATAAAATCATTAAGAATAACGATTTTTACTTTAAAACCCCAATAAAAATTATTTGCTTTCATTTACGATGGTCTCGATAGCTTTCTCAAGCTTTAAGCTGTCACCGCTTCCATTGCCTTCAAATGCCTGTCCCAGATTGACAAGTTTGTTTTTTTTGTTGATGCGATAAAAAGAGTAGTAAGATACATTCGCGTGAGCAATGCTTTTTATGATGTTGTTATTTAAATCCATTTCAGGATTACAAATTTTCTCAAATCCTTTCACCTTATGGAGCGTATGATTTAAACTGTCGGCCAGATACAAATGGTACGACCAGTCACTTCTTGCACTGGAGTTATAAAGAATGGTGAGGTCTTGAATGCCATCCTCATTGAAGTCTTGCAATTTCAGTACAGGCATAAAAAACTCAAGCGTGTCTTTATACATGACAACTGTTGTTTGCTCATCGTACTGATAAAGTAATTTCAATACGCCTAGATGATGCTCTTCCTCTGTATTGCTATCTATATCAGTAAACTCAATCCAGTAGTTCTCGTTGTTGAAAACCGTGAAGCTCGTGTCGCTTTCTGAATTTCTATTTCGTTTAGGAACTTCTTTTATCTGAATTCGCCTATCCGATTCGTCTGCTGCATCCGTCTTTTTTTCGAGACTGTTGCAAGAAACAATCAGTACCGGTATCAGGAGATAAATGACCAATAAAAATTTCCTCTTCATTTTGTCATATTTCAAAAATCACTTTACCAGGTGCAAGTCTGGCCAGGTCTCTCAGGTCACTAATGACTTTGTCTCCTGAATTTCTAAAGATGATGGTAGCCCCGGAACCGGAAGCAATACGTACTAGATCTCTTAGATCTACGATTCCTATCTTTGTAGCATCAACGCTAATTCCTCCGCCAAGTCTAACGATATCTTTTAAATCACTGATTGATTTAGGCATGGTACATTTTTTTAAATGATTGATATTATTTCAACTATAGGAGTCCGCTAACAATATAATGGATTATAGGTAAAAATACTCTTCCATTGTCTGTTTGTTTTTGAACGTGTCGGTAGATGAAGAAAAAACAAAACGATGTTTTAAAATTTCGGATTAGTTAAAGATATTTAGGCATGAAAAAAATATTCTTCTTGCTCCTATTAACCAGTAGCTATGGCAAGGCACAAGATACCCCTGTTCCTCTACCTCAAAACTATGAAATCATCGATCAGACGGAAGGGGATTTGGATAGAGACGGCATAGCAGAACTGGCGATCATATTAAACACTACTGATTCTTCAGAGAACGGATTGGTGCGGGAAATAAGAATCTTCAAATCATCCGGTGAGACTCATAAATGGATACTTTGGAAAAAATCAACTGACGTGTTGATGGCCAGCGACGAAGGAGGAATGATGGGTGATCCTTACCAGGAAACTACCATTAAAAACAACGTACTCACCATCCATCACAGCGGAAGCAGCAGCTGGAAGTGGGATAATACCGACAGGTACCGTTTTCAAAACAACGAGTTTGAATTGATTGGTTATACGACCGAATACGGAAAGCCTTGCGAATACTTTACTTCCTTCGACTTCAATCTCTCCACCGGAAAAATCGTGTACGAAAAGAATTACGAAACCTGCGACGAAGACGGAAACGAAACGACTTCAAAAACAGAAACCGAGACGTTTGTAAAAAAAGGGATCAAGCTGAACTTCAACAACAGACGTAATACCGAAATAAAAATTGTTGCGCCTAAATATAACGAAGAGTTCTACCTGTAATTTCTCCTTTAACTTTAATCGCAACTGTAACAAACCACCCATTCCTTACGAACGATCTTTACTTCGTGTACAGGTTTTACTTCGTCTCTCAGACTGCAATACGTGGTGAGGTTGATGACATGCACCGAGTCTGTGATGGACGCTTGCCGCACGTTGGTTTCAAATTCTTTTTGCTTGCTAAGGAGTTCCTTCTCCGTATTGTAACCATCATGTTGCACAAGCAGGTAACTGCGATCTGATTGCTTGAAAAAGTAAAGATTAGGAATGCGTCTGCTCAGGATATTGTAAGTATTTTCAAATGCCTTGGGATCTTCTTTGTTCACACCAATCTGATAGACCCATACTTCTTCTCGGTTAACAGCATGTATGCTGTCTCTCTTGTTTCTGGCCTCGCGTTCTCTCTTGATCAACGCCTTGATTTCATCCGATCCTTCCCTGATAAGCCCTGTTCCTAAAGCTGCATCTGTTTCAAGTTTTGCTAATATTGGTTGGGGTGCAACAGCTGCCGGACTTTGTTCTCTTTGGTAAAATAAAAAAGCAACAATTCCAAAAATACTACCGGCAAGAAAGAATATGACGTTTTTCTTCATGGTTACAGTATTCAGTATAATTTAAAAATGCGTGTTAAAAACATGTTCAGTTTGTTGTTTCTTTTCTCAAAACTCTCCGGCTTTTAAAATGGTCAACCGACCAAGCCAAAATCAACTCCACGAAAACAATATCTTTTATAAATGTGTTACAACCGCTGCTCAAAAGCAAGTTCACCGGAGAATTTATTTATGGTATGCCGATGACAAAATACTAAGTTATGAGCGGCAACAATAATAGGTAGTGATGGAACCATTTTAATTTTCCGCGGCTGAGCTCTTGGTAAGAAAAAAACGGGTGAAAAGAAAAGAGAACATTTTATTATCCTTCATTCCTCTTCACCCGCCTTTAAAAGTAACTAATTGTTATACCTAATTCGTACCGATCATGATGAAAGATCCCCAGAAGTGCGGGTTGTTGTATTTATTCATGATTTCAATTTTTGCTGCGGTAAATGAACCTCTTTTGTCGCCTGTTTCCATCCAGCGTTTGTAAAAGGAAGACATCAACTCTGCCGTTACTTCATCGGATACTTTGAACAAACTCATCACGACAGATTTAGAACCTGCTACTAAAAATGAACGTTGCAATCCGAATACCCCTTCACCTAATTGCACTTCTCCTAAACCTGTTTCGCAGGCACTCAGCACTACCAATTCTGTTTGATCGAAGTTGAGGTTCATCGCCTCGTAAGCTGTCAGGATGCCGTCTTCTTTATTGAACGCAAAGACTTTTTCATTTTGCAACAACTGTCCCCCATTCTTCAATAACAACCCTGAACGCAATAAAGGGTTTTCAACCGCTTTGTCTGAAAACTCATCTGAGCTTTCGTCATCGTCCCCTTCTTCGTCCTGCAGGAAGAATCCGTGTGTAGCAATATGAAACACTCCCGGGTTGAATGTTTTCTTCAATTGTGCTTCTGTAGCGTCCGCCCCAAGGTAAGTTGTCACATGACGGTTAGCGGCTTTCAAGATCACGTCTACATCCAGGATCTCTACTTCTGCACCTGGCAGTTGAGGAACGGTATGAGTTTTCTCATCTGTGGAGGAAGTGTAGTAAAGCGGATTGCCCAACAATACCATGTTGTCTACTTTCTTGTCTTTGGCTTCCTCTGCTTTTGATTTCGTTTTCACTTTCAATGTACGCTCTTCGATCAAATCCCGCGTACTACTGATCAGTACAATTTTATTTTGCGTCAATAAAAATTTGTTTTCCGGTGATTTCAGTGTTTCCAAATTCAATTGGTTGTAGATACCATCACCCGAGAAATAAACGATGGTGTTGTCGTCCCTGATTAATGGTTTGATCGCCTTCCAATAGTAATCGTAAGAACGTTCATCGGCAATCTCATAGCGGATACAGTTTCTGTAGTAACTGATTCCCTTCGTGTTCATGAGTTGTCCGTTTTTCATGATGACAAATTCTGGATTTTTTTTAGTTGTCGCAGAAACCGCCATTACTGCATACCAGATCGTGGTATCGTTGAATTTACCGTCAAATACACGGAATGGAACGACTTCCAGTGCAACTTCGTTCTTGCCCAGTATTTTTTTCAATGTGGACCAGCCTTCGATTTTCTGGCTAGCAAAGTTCTTAGCAAACAAATCTGAACTCTTGCTCAGTTTCTTCTCATAATTTTCGATTTGCAATTCCAGTTTGTAGATATCAATTCCGTCTGCCTTACGTTGCGCCGGCGACATAGACACTGCTACGCCCAGATCTTCTTTCAGATTTAACCACTCCTCGTAGTTATTGATGAGCACTGTATCCCCGCTGCTTTGTATGCGTTGTTTCATTTTTAAAGAAGAACTCAACAACACCGCTTTCGTTTTCAACGTGATGTCGTATACCCTTCCGATCATGTCTGGATTTTCTTGCGTTTGCGTGAAGGCCAAAGTCTTATAAAACTCAAAATGGTTTTTTACTTTTGCCCAATAGTTCGCCTTTCCTCTTTCACTTAATGAATGGAATATCTTATCGAGATAGATCAACGACTTATCAACCGTTTCTTCTGAAGATTCAATAGAATTTTTGATGTCTCCCGTTACATAGTAGATCTGCGCACATTTACCTTGTGACTCCAGGTAATCGGGATGATTGTCATCAAACAAGTCCTTGAAGGCATCTCTGGAGCGTAAGTATGATTTCAATGCTTCGCTGTAGTTGCCTTGCACCGTCAGAATGTTTCCACTCAGGTAATCGATACGTGCAGAATAAAAATTGTTATCACCCAATACTTTCACCCAAATGGTTTTTGCACGTCTGATAAAATCTACCGCTATATCTACTCTACCGGTGTTCAGGTAAAACACAGCAGCATTTTCTAGGGCAATGGCATACTCCGGGTTTTCTTCACCCAACTCTTCCTTCAAAATTTCCAGCGATTTCGTAAACAACACTTCGCTAGACGCACTGGTGTTGATTTTAGGTGCATCGCCCTTCTTTTCTGAGTTTTTCTTTGTGCTTATAGATCCGATACCTCGTGTGTTTGTAGCGCCTCCTTCTTGTGAGAAATTGCTGATCAGGGTTTTCTTGGCATCGGTCTGGCTATAGTATTTGGCCAGTGCCAGTTCATGCATGTACTTCGCCACCTTGATGTGGTTTTCACCGAAATGTGCCGCATCGATGTCCACTACTTTCTTGATCGATTTTTCAGCTTGCGCATAATCACCGATAGCAGTGTACAACATTTTTTTGTACACCAATACCTCCGCATATTTCACTGAGTTTTCACCAAACAATTTAAAACTGATGGCAAGTGCTTTATCTAAATGTGTTTCCGATTCTGCATAGTTACCGGTTACAATTTTAAGATAAGCCAAATAACACAGTGGATTGATCAAACTTTTGTGTTCGGTACCGAATCTTTTTTGACGCATCGCAATGATGTCGTTCAAGGCTTCTTCTGTTTGTTGGTACTTGCCCAGATAAATGTTCAACAGAAATACGTCTTCTTCCGATGCATAAAGGTCTGCATCTCCGAAAAATGATTTTCTCAACAAGCGACGCTCTTTGTTGAAAATCACA
>DATHPB010000043.1:0-4704 GCA_035484295.1 Cytophagaceae bacterium | reverse complement strand
TTTTTCCAAGGAGACTGTGTCACTACCTGGTACGGAGACAAAGTCAAATAAAATCCAATAACCTATCAGTATTCCAAAAACGATCCATCTCCTTTGTACCTCAGAGAAGTAAATGAATAAAAGGGAAGAAAAACAGAACACCAATCCTATCCTTTGCAAGACGCCAGGAAATCTCAAATGCATAAAATCAAAAGAAGGAAACAGGTTCAATACCAGTCCCAGGATGATTAAGATCAGGGAACGCTTGATGCATTTTTGGACCAGCACACCTTTATTAGTGCCAGAAGCAATAGACTTATCCAATGAAAAGACAATGGAGAGTCCTACAATAAATAAGAAAAAAGGGAATACAAAATCCGCTGGACCACATCCATTCCATTCCGCATGAAGTAATACAGGATGAACATAAGTCCAGGAACCTGGATTATTGACCAGGATCATGAAGGCAACGGTTATTCCACGGAAAACATCGACAGAAGCGTATCTCATTTTAACGGAGTCTGTGACAAACTGAATAGACTACACTTCGTCACCTATAAAATTACATACAAACTATAACCTCTTCGCCTATCGCTCAAATCGGTCAAAAAAATAGTCATTCACCAGAGGTTTCTGATGAATGACTACTGAACAATTGATTAATGGCCGCTTGCTACTTTCTGATTCACGTCAATGCCTTGACTTTTCAAGATGCCGGAAACTTTGTAACCGTAGAAAGCAAGGTAGCCAAAACATGCTACAGCCAACCAATACGAATGATGAATGCCTACAGATTCTATATCAGCCAGCAACCCTTGCGCAGGAGGAATAATGGCTCCTCCAAGGATCATCATGATCAGGAAAGTAGAGCCCTGACTGGTATATTTACCCAAACCGGCTATAGCCAATGAGAAGATACACGGCCACATGACAGAACAATAAAGTCCACCACTGATAAAAGCAAAAACAGCTACCTGACCTGTCGTAAACAAGCCGATCAACATAGAAGCAATACCGAAGAAAGAAAGAATCAATAAAGTACGAGCCGGTTTTTCCTGTCCGAGGAAAATAGCAAAGATCAATACCGGAATTACCGCCGCATAAATGTACAATTCATGTACATCGTTGCCCCCAATAATGTTAGCACCCAATATCACTCCAAAAGCCAGGTAAGGAACAACAAACGTGAATATGTTAAACCACATCTTGCTCAAGTTAAAAACAGTGATAGACCCCGTCCAACGACCAATCATCATACTCCCCCAATACAAAGAAATAAAATGAGAAATGCCAGACTCTGTATAACCTCCGAACTCAGGCAAGTGTAATAATGCTCCTAAATTACTTTGAATCGTTACTTCCACTCCCACATACACGAAAATGGCAATCATACCCAATACCAATTGAGGATACTTTAAAGCTCCCGCACCTGGTTCCAGTTTCTCATCCGAAGTAACAGACGGTAATTGAGATTTATAAAAGAACAAAGCTACACCCAAGAACAAAGCGGCCAAAAATCCATACATGGCATTAACAGAAGAAATCTCCACTTTTTCTGCTCCTTTAAGCGAACCAAATAGAAAATAAGATACTATGATCGGCCCTACAGTGGCTGCAAATGAATTGACACCACCTGCGAGGTTTAAGCGGTGAGAACCTGTAGACGGATCACCCAATGCAATTGCAAACGGTTGTGCACAAGTTTGCTGAAGAGAAAATCCCATGGCGATCAGGAAGAATGAAGCCAGAATCAACCAGTAATTTCCAAGAGAAATAGAACCGATCATGGTCAATGCTCCTGCAGCGGAAATCATCAATCCATAAATGATTCCCATTTTATAACCGATCTTATTCAAGAGATCAACAGATGAAAAGCGTTGGTATAAATACAAGGTCAAAGAGCCCAGAAAATAGGCGAGGTAAAAAGCAAGGTCAATCAATTGTGAATGAAATTGAGACAAGTGAAAATGTCCTTTACAAAAAGGGATAAAAACACCATTTGATGCAGCTAGAAATCCCCAGAAGAAGAATACGGTGACAAGAGTTGCAAAGTGAGTGGTCGATTTACTTTTTTCCATAACTGTTATTCAATGATTCCAGTCCGAGAATATTCTCTGGAATCAAATACTTCATTGTTTAGTTGAACATTTACTAATGGTCAGTCCGCTGAATTGGCAGATACAATTCGCTTACAAGGAAGCAAAATAACAAAAAAAGGCCGGTATATTAATACCGGCCCTCATTTATTTAGGAATTTTATAAACAGTTTAGGTTAGTCAACTACCACTTTCTTAGTAGCGATTTTGTTGCCAGAAGTGATTTGTACCATGTAAATACCTTTGTTCATACCATCAGTAGTGATAGACTCTACAGTATTGTTAGTAGACAATTGCTTAACAACAACACCGTTAGCATTCATTACTTTCACTGCAGCAGTTTCAGTATTCTGCATAGCCGTCATGTCTACGTTGAAAGCTCCTTTAGCAGGGTTTGGATACAAAGATACTTGATCGTTTACTACATTAGCAGAAGTAGTAGCCGTTGGAGTACCAGCAAGTACTTCGATAGACTGGATATCGATTGTATCACCTGCATTAGAAGTGGTAGGAATCAACGCTCCCCACATATTGACTGCTGATTGTTCAGCTGTAGTCCAACCGGTAGACCATGCTGTACTTGTATAATCGATCTTGTAAGTAGCATAACTAGTAGTCAACGCGATTTCAGTTTGAGCAGTTGGTACACCGGCAGAAGCAGTCGTAACATTTGGATAGTTAGTCGCTGTTCTATTTCCAAGGTGGAACTGAACTTTTGTTCCAGCCACATGCGATTTTGCCACTACAATCAATTGCGGTGCCTTAGTAGGATCACTTAAGTCAACACCAAAACCATCCGCAGACAGCTGATGACATTGAGCACTTGGTCCTGAACCGTGAGTGTACATGAAATCAAATGTTCCAGGAGCTACACCTGAAGCTAAAGTAGGCTTAATGATAATTCGAATCTCAGTAGCTGAGTTGGAAGCACCTGCTATGTTACCGTCGGCATAAGCATAAGCACCTGTAGCACAGCAAGTTGCCAAACAAGAGGGAGTAGTACCTACAAAAGACTCTGTGTAGTCGGTTGTTCCATTGGTAAATGGCTGTGAGAACGCAGCAGACGCCGTCATTAAAGCGGCAATAGAAAGTATTATTTTTTTCATATGTGTTGGGATTATTGGGTTTACAAATTCAATTTTTTACTACTTAAATGTAATTTAAAATTTCAAAACAAACAAATCATAAAGGCTTATCTACTGTAAATATAACCATGTCTAAATCGACTTCAGCAGAGGTATCAGGGAAATAAGTACCCAGGTTAAAACTTAATTTTTTCAGTTGCGTTGGATTGCTAATACCCAAGTCAGACAACTTAACACTGAACAAGGTCCATTGATCTGATACCACTGCTTTATTATACGTTCTTGGTATATCCGTACCAATAACCGTTTCCAGAAAGATCATCTGTGCGATAGAATTATGCTGCCCCTTGGCATAAAAATTCAGATAAACACGGGTTGGATCTGTAGGTAATTTAGAGAAATTAGCCGCTGTAGTCAAAGCATAATCCACACCACCAAAATAATAGGCCGTTGCGGGTCCACCGGTACAGGTTGCTTTATACTTATAATAATTTCCTCCTTGTGGGGAAGCGGTATAACCGGGTGTAGTAGGAGTCATTGTAGCAGAAGCATTACAAGGAGCTGTCATGCAAGGTCCATAGGAAGAACTGTTCGCGGGATCGTTTTCTCCATTGTTGACAAACAAACCAAAGCTCTTATCTACCAAACTAAGGCCGATGATGCTATTGATCCCCATGTGTCCACTAATAAAGGGTTCGGTGATGCACAAGTTAGTCAGCGCGTAGGAAAATCCTTCTCCTTTACTAAACGCTATATTATTGGAACTGTTTCCGTACCAATGCAAGTGTACCGAATCGCCGCTGCCGTTGTAAATATACTGTGCACCACTTTCACCAGTAATGGTCAATTTATAACTGATGTTTTCGTTGAACTTGGCTTTAATCAGTGCGTAACTGGTGGAGAGATTAACCGAATCAACTCGTGCAGAAGCACTGTCTTTGAATATAGCAGGAGTAAGGACTGCAAAACTGGTGGAAGGACATGCCGCAGGACCTATCACATCCGTAGATCTTTTGCAGGCATGAAATGCAAACAACACGAGAACACCTAATACTATTTTTTTCATCTGTTTCTTGTTTAAGAGAGAAACCTGTTTAAATCTTATACGTCAATCAGGGTTGAAAAGGAGCATTATGAGTAACGGTAATCATATCAAATGCCAATTCCACCGTTTGCTGGTTTGCCGGATAAGAATCCACTTCTATGGCCATACCGCTAATCTTCAACGGTTCCTTGATCCTGTTACCACCACCACCGGATAAAGGGTTGCTGGCCGGTTTAAACGAACTATAGGGTACACTCACCAATTTCCAGCCCACCCAATCCACTTCCACTACCGACATCCACATGTCGTTGGTAGCAAAGTTCGGAGCTGCAATGGGAGTAGGAAAAACCCCAATACCTCCGGAAATGGTTGCGGCATCATTTTCCCAAACCTGGAAGAAAAAGGAATTACTTGCCCGGCCATAACCGTATACGTAAGCGTTAAAATACAACTGAGACGGGTCATTGGTATAGACCACATCTTGTAATTCCGTAAGTGA
>DATHPB010000042.1:0-3030 GCA_035484295.1 Cytophagaceae bacterium | reverse complement strand
GAAAAACAACCATCTATTCATATCCTGCATCCGGGTAATTCATCCGCGCTTTGTATTGTGTTATGGGGTAAAAAAACAGCTTTGGCAACAACCGATCAGGAATTGTTGCATAAGATTCTTCAAGCCTGTAAGCTTAACCCTGCAGACATTGCCGTTATACAAGTCGATACTACCCAAGGCCTGTTATTTACAGATGAACTTCCTGCAGCAAAAGCCATCGTATTCTGCGATGCCGAATCGTTGAAGGTTGCCAAGCAAGCTCAACTTAACAATTATATAACACAGCAAGTATCCGGCAAACAACTTTTGTTTAGTGATCCGTTGAGTACACTCGCTCAAAACAACGCACTCAAGGCCAATCTATGGAAAGCTCTCCAGGCCCTTTTAGGCATCGGCTAAGCACCACAATACGCATGAAATACAAAAGACTCAGCAACGAAGAACTTCAGGAACTTGAACCCGAATTTGTAAATTTCCTGGCGGCCAACCAGATCACGGCTCCGGAATGGATAGAGATGAAAACCACCAATATGGGACGTGTAAATGAATTGATTGACGTATTCAGTGACATGGTCTTTGACAAGGTATTGAAAAAAATAACATACGTTGAGCACCTTACACGGCAAGATTGGATGGTCTTTCATTGCAAAAAAGAAGGATTGCACATGGTGGGGATACAACTCTCTGATGAAACAGGTTTGGATTTGACTGATCCTGATTTTTTCACACAATGGGAACATGTGCCGGATTCAACAGGCATCACGCTGTACTCAAAAGAACAATCTTACGCAGAAGAAAGAAAAAAAGTAATTTTCCAGTTGATGGAAAGCGGTTGTACAATTGCCGATGAGAAGACCTTTAATTTGCTGTTGAACAACAGTAGAAAATAATGACTTCAGTTAAAGACTTACTGCTTATTTCTAAATTTCAAATCACAAGCACCAAATCAATTCCAATAATCAATCGACATATCCCAATTCCTCAATGATAGCCGCCTGTCGTGGAAACAATTTCAACAACTCCTTTTTCTTTCCCAATTCAAAATCCTTGAAATCAAATCCAGGTGCAACGGTGCAACTCACCAATGCAAATCCTTTTTGATTTTTCACTCTTGCGCCAAACCATGTACCCGCTGGAATGATCACCTGAAGGCTCTCTCCTGCCTGAATGTTTTTTCCTAAAAGAAATACTTCCACTTGGGTTTCGTTCAAAATGAAAATCTCCAGCGTTTGACCTTCATGAAAAAACCAGAGTTCATCCGATTGTATGCGATGAAAATGAGAACGGTTTTTCTCTTCTAATAAAAAATAAATGGCCGTACTGATGTTTCTATTTCCATCGAATCCGGAGATAGCAATGCTTTGCGAGCAACGATACGTCTCCTTATAATAACCTCCTTCCGGATGAGGAAGAAGATTCAGGTTGTCAATCCAATAGTTTGCATTCATGGGTAATTGATTAAAAGGCCAGATTGACCATATAGTACTGAAGCACCATCATGCCATCTACCAAGAAGAAATAATAAAATATACTCCTGTTGTATTTACCACCCCACACCACTGCAGCGACGAGTAGTGTGTACAACATAAACGCATAACACAAACGCTGATCGGCAGTATAATCATAACAATAAATCAAGGTAAGTTCAATAAGCAAGAGGATCAAACATAATTTTCTTGTTTTATCTGACCCAAAGTAAGTAGCAATGGTATGCAATTCATTTTCCTTATCTGTTTGTTCATCACGGATATCAAAGACAAGTGCCAATGTAAACAGCAAAATAAATCTTTTGATCAACAATCCTTTCAGCACTAGCGGAGCAAATGCAACACCTGATTCCACGACAGGGATAAGTACGGTACTTAAAGTCCAGACCAAGGCCACCAAAAACGTTTTCAAACCTGGCAAATGCCGAAGACCTGTACTTTTCGTGAACAAAGGCAGTGCATAGGCCAATGCAAGCACTGCAACAATAAAAAAAACGACAATGGTTTTTCCTTTCAGTCCAAGGACAAAAGGGATCATAGCCACCAAAGAAACAATAGACAGTGCGGATAAAAGTTTCGCATGATAGGCCATCCATCGCATGTGTCCGGACGTTCTTTCTTCTTTGTGCTTTTCAACGATGTCTTTATTGAACAGCACCCTGAAATTATAAATGAAAAAAGTGGCCAGGAATAAAATCGCCACAACAGAAAATGAATAATCGACCCGCAACAAACGGTAAGTCAGCAAGCCTTGTGCAACGGCACATAATGCAAGCCAGACATTACCGAAGATAAAAAAATCACGTACGTCGGTTATTCGCTTCACTTCCCTAACATAAATGTCACCACCTTTTTCAGTTCTTTGCTACCCCTATGGCAAAATAAGTCGATCATGGAAATGTGTGTATGCCATTTCACCTTATGAATGGTAGAATAGTTTCCTACAAACCGATTTCGCTCATGAAAAGCTTTGCTGCTTTCCTTCACCACTTCCATCGTCTCTGCGCCGTAAATCATATAATACTTTACTCCATCCTTATTGATATGGTAATACGGAGAACCTTTCACCCACTCTGTCGGAAGCTTAGTAAAAATAGTAGTGAACAATAACCGGTCTACCGGATTTCCTTGCGACAAGTATTCAAACATGTTTAAACCAAAAGGATCGTTGAGCACACAGCCTTTCACAGGGTCTTCTATACCTGCATTCAAGAAGTAACTGGAGTCTGTCGTAATCAGAGCCGCCAAATGTCCTCCCGAAGAATGTCCGGAGACGAAGATTTCATTGGGATCACCGCCGTATTGACGAATATTTTTCTTTACCCAGGTTACTGCTCTTGCACAATCCTCAGCCATTCCGTAATATTTTGTTTCAGGCCATAATCTGTAATTAATGATGACGGTAGTAATACCATTGGCAGCAAATGATTTCCCGACCGCTTCATGTCTCGGTGAATTTTTAGTGCCTCCTTTCCAAGCACCACCATGAATAAAGACGAATACCTTTCCTTTCCCCTTACCTTTTAATTTTTCTTTCGGAACA
>DATHPB010000041.1:0-4489 GCA_035484295.1 Cytophagaceae bacterium | reverse complement strand
GGATGGATTGAAGGAGTCTCATGAGCTGATGGTTTTAATGATACCGTCGAAATCTAATGCTTCTTGTGTCCCCAAGATTAAATTTTTTAAGGTATAGCGCTGGTTTTTGATTTCGTCTGATCCAATGATTATGGCATATGGGATATGTTTTCCGTCTGCATAACTCAGTTGTTTTTTTATTTTACCCACTTCGGGATATACTTCACTATATATACCTTTAAGTCTTAAAAGGTAGGTGATTTTTTGACCTTCTGCAAGACTTTCATCGTCAAAATGGCAAATGAGAACTTTGGTAGCTTCTACTGGAAGAAGCGTGAAAAGTCCCAATTCTTCCATCACATCGTAGATGCGGTCAATGCCAAATGAAATGCCGACTCCCGATAAATTAGGCTGACCAAATACTCCTGTAAGGTTGTCGTAACGACCACCGCCGGAAATGCTACCGATAGAAACATTCAATGCTTTCACTTCCAGTATGGCACCTGTATAGTACCCTAAACCGCGTGCCAAAGTAAAGTCTACCTCTACGAACTCATCCGGTGTATTTCCTGTGAAGTTTTTATAGTAAGTAAAAATCTCCCGGATCTCCTGTATGCCTTGTTCTCCTTGGCTATTGCCTTGAAGAAATGTTTCCAGCTGCTTCAGTTTTTGTGCATTGTTGCCTTTGAGATCGAACAGAGGTTGTAGTTTGTTGATCGCTTTTTCTGAAAAACCTTTTTGATTCAATTCTTTGAAAACCTCTTCCTTACTGGTCTTGTCCAGTTTGTCAATGGCAACACATAGATCTGTTTCTTTACCTGGATGTCCGCATACCTCAGCAATAGCAGCCAATAGTTTACGGTTGTTGAGTTTTACAGCATAAGCTTTGATCCCTAATTGTTCAAACACTTCTTTGAGCATGCAAAGTATTTCCGCTTCACATACCAGGGAATCGGTTCCAACCACATCTGCATCGCACTGATAAAATTCGCGGTAACGCCCTTTCTGCGGGCGATCGGCTCTCCATACAGGTTGAATTTGATAACGTCGGAAAGGAAAATTCAATTCGTGTCTGTTCATAGCCACATACCTGGCAAAGGGTACGGTCAGGTCATAACGCAATGCTTTTTCTGAAATGGAAGGAGTCAGTTTTTTATATCCTTCATTAAGTTGTTCTGATTTGACATTCGCCAGAAAATCGCCTGAATTCAGGACTTTAAAAATCAGTTGATCGCCTTCATCCCCGTATTTTCCGGTCAATACAGAAAGATTTTCCATGGATGGAGTTTCCAAAGGGAGAAAACCATAAATCTGATACACCTTTTTGATGGTATTGATGATATGGTTACGTCTTAGCATTTTATCGGGACCGAAATCCCTGGTGCCTTTTGGAATGGAGGGTTTTCCCTGGCTCATTTACTTGTTTTTTCTCAAAAATAAGAAAAATTGAGCGGGTTAAGGAATAGAATATTATTTTTTAGAGGATTTATTTTTTAAACAAGAGATATTGTGTTACATTTGCAATCCTTGAAACATAAGAATTACAGTCATGGGTGTTACTAGATTAAAAAGAAAAGAAAAAAGAAATAGAGCTATCGCTACCAATAAAGTAAACGATATCAAAGTATTGACTAGAAAACCTGTCATCAAAAAAGTAGATGTTCAGGATTTACTAAAAGCAGCAGCAGCGAAATAGTTGTTTTGCAATTGAAAGCATTGAAAAGACTGCCTGCATGGCGGTCTTTTTCTTTTTGCAACCTATCCATTCCATTGTGTCAAATTTTCTACAATGTCCTGTGTGTGCTTTGACATAGGAATATGAAGGCGATTCCTATTATTTTCCCTACATTTGTATAAATCAGGTATTGTTATGGGAATCCGTTTTTTGTCTGCTGCTTTATTCTTGTTGATTTCCTGGAATGCAGAGGCGCAAAATTCTTCTGTAAAATTAGACCGTTCTTCCTTTTATGCGGCACTCTCAAATGGAGACATCGATAAGTTGAATGACCAGATCAAAAAAATAGGGCAGACGTCTTTCGAAGAAAAAAATGCATTCGTCGGAGTATTGAAGATGCGCGAAGCGGAATTTGCGAAGGGACTGAAAAACAAATTAGATCTTTTTAAATCAGGTGGACATCAGCTGGAAGATGAAATTGCAAAACATAAATCAAACGGGGAGTACCGTTTTCTTCGTCTCATCATACAGGAAAATGCTCCGTCTATACTGAATTATAATAACAATATAGAGGAAGATGTAAAACTGGTGAAAGCATCTTACCCTAAGTTGCCTAAAGAGACACAAGCTGCTATATTGGATTATTGCAAAAAATCAAAAGTATTAAAAGCGAAAGATTTCTAAGACTCTGAATAGACATACATGAATAAAAAAATACTTGTTGTATACTATACTCAGACCGGGCAGCTGCAAGAAATTGTAGAAAATTTTTCGGTTCCGTTGGTTGAGAAAGGAATTGTTTTGGAAACGATGAGAATTTATCCGGAAAAGGATTTCGGTTTTCCATGGACTAGCGATCGTTTTTTTGATGCTATGCCGGAGAGTGTCAACGGAACACCTGCGCCACTGCTTACACTTTCTTTTAAAGAACAATCCTACGACTTGGTGATTATTGCTTACCAACCGTGGTTCTTGTCTCCTAGTATTCCTACGACTTCGTTGTTGCACGATGCTGCTTTTAAGAAAATAATAAAAGATACACCGGTCGTTACACTTATCGGTGCTAGAAACATGTGGCTGAATGCTCAGGAAAAAATGAAAAAACTATTGACTGATGCAGGAGCTCATTTAGTTGGAAACATTGCATTGGTAGATAAAAATGGCAATCTCACGAGTGCTGTTACGATTCTTCATTGGATGCTTAAAGGTAGGAAAGACAGGAAATATGGTATCTTTCCGATTCCGGGTATAGCGGAGGATGACATCAAGGGAGCTCATGTATTTGGATCTGTTGTATTGGATCATTTATCAAAAACAAATTGGAATGACCTGCAAGCTGATTTGATAAAGGCAAAAGCGGTGGAAGTAGATTCTGATTTGATGTTTATAGAGCAAAGGGCCGGAAGGTTGTTCTCTATTTGGAGTCGTATTGTTACTAATACAAAAAATAGAAAAGCATGGTTGGTTGTTTTCAAATATTACCTGGTGATCGCACTCTTCATCGTAGCACCTTTGGTATTGTTCATCAATAACATTGTGTTCCGACCATTTGTTGGCAAAAGCATTAGAAGGAAAAAAGAATATTATTTAGGAGTGAATTGAATATGTCTAATCACGTTTACATTACAAAGTCTGCAAAGTTTTTTCCTAACGAGCCTATTTCTAATGAAGAAATGGAAGATTATCTGGGCTTGATTAATGATAAAGCTTCGAAGTCAAAAAGAATTATACTCAGGAACAACGGCATCAAGCGAAGGTTTTATGCCCTTGATAAAAATGGTGAACATACGCATACCAATTCACAGATGACGTCATTGGCTGTAAGGGCTTTGTTTGACTATGATGCAGAGGCTTTAAAAAAAATAGACCTTATATCTTGCGGGACATCTACTCCGGATCAAATGATGCCTTCGCATGGAGTGATGGTTCACGGTTGGTTGCCTGAAACGAATGCCATTGAAGTCGTTTCCCCTTCCGGTGTGTGTTGTGCCGGTATGCATGCGTTTAAATATGCCTACATGGCTATTAAATTGGGAGATGCGAAACTGGCTGTAGCTACAGGTTCTGAGCGTGCATCGGGTGTACTGAGAGGCGACTTGTTCGAGGAAGAGGCGAAAAAGTTGGAAGCATTGGAAGGAAATGGCTATGTAGGATTTGAAAAAGATTTTTTACGTTGGATGCTTTCTGATGGTGCCGGTGCCTTTTTACTGTCTAATGAGAAAAACGACAAAGGACTCAGTCTTCGCATCGAATGGATGGAAGGAGTGTCCTATGCACATCAAATAGAACCATGTATGTACATGGGTGGTGAAAAAGTAGAAGATGGCGACCTGAAGAGTTATATGGATTACAGTCCGCAGGAAATCATGGACGGTTCGATCATGAGCATCAAGCAGGATGTAAAGCTATTGGGCGATTACATCGTACCGTTGGGATTTGATAAGTTGAAATTGATTTTCGAAAAACGTGGATTGACTGTGGATCAGGTTGATTATTTTTTACCGCACATGTCCAGTGAATTTTTCAGAAGCAAGATCGCTGATAAATTGAAAGAGAACGGAATGGCAATACCGCAGGAAAAATGGTTTACCAATTTGAGTTCGGTTGGAAACGTTGGCGCCGGTTCTATTTATATGATGGTGGAAGAGTTGATGTACAGTGGTAAATTACAAAAGGGCCAAACAATTTTATTGGCTGTCCCTGAAAGTTCAAGATTCTCCTACATGTTCGGAATGTTAACTGTCTGTTGATATGAAAAAAAATGAGCTTCCGCAAGATCCAAGTGCGCTAGATAATGTTACCAAAGACTTATGTTATGTAGTTGATGAGTCGGGG
>DATHPB010000040.1:0-5424 GCA_035484295.1 Cytophagaceae bacterium | reverse complement strand
TCATTCCTTTCGTAATGATTGGCTCGCATACAATGGTGATCATCGGATACAAATGCGGAATAAATTTACCGTCGTCCGGTAAAATTTTCCAGTTGTTGGCGATGACTACAGGTACAACGGGAACTTGTTTTTCTATGGCAGTTCTGAAAGCACCGTCTTTAAAAGAAGAGAGCTTGGGTGTGTCCTTTGGAATGGTTCCTTCAGGAAATACACCGAGACTTCTTCCTTTGTCGATGGTTTCTAAGGACTTTTTCATGGCATCGTATCGACTCTTTGGACTTTTACGATCTACTGAAATGTATAAATTTCTGAACATGTATCCAAACAAAGGTACTTTACCCAGGCTTGATTTACCTATCAATACAAAATAACCGGGTAATGCATAACACAGAGAAGGAATGTCGAGGTAAGAAGAATGGTTGGCGCAATAGACGTAGGAATCTGTACTGTTGGGCTTGAATTTATAGCGTACATCGGTACGCAATCCGCAAGTCCAGAACACCATGTGTGCCCATACTTTATTCATGAAGTGCCCGTATTTTTTCCAGGATTCGCGTTGAATGAAAACAAAGAAAAACGGATAGAGGATCAGGAATACTACCAGAAAACATAAGTAAACCCAAAACCTGTAAACCTGAATGCGTAATTTTTTAAACATGTTGTGTATTGCTTAATAGCCCAACTTCCTCGCCGCCATCAGTATAGTGGCCATACTCATGCTGTCTGTAATGGTTCCGTTCATGACCAGGTTTACCGCTTCTTTCAAGTGAACTTTTTTAACGGATAACTTTTCAGTTTCTTCCGGCTCGCTTTCTCCGGCAACAAGTCCGGTAGCCATGTAAAGAAAACCTTCTTCGTCGGTGACAGAATTAGACGTATGGATGCGTCCCAGTAATTCCCAATGTGTAGCGGTAAATCCGGTCTCTTCTTTTAACTCACGTTTGGCAGCCTCGATTGGCGCTTCGTTCATGGGACCTCCACCTTCCGGTATTTCCCATGAATATTCATTGAGTGTATACCGGTATTGTCCGACCAGGTAAGTATAGCCTTCTTCGTCTATCGGGATAATGCCTATGGCCTTGTTTTTAAAGCTTACTACTCCGTATATACCTGCATTTCCACTTGGGTTGATGATCTCGTCCTGGCGAATCAATATCCAGGGATTGTTGTAAATTTCTTTACTACCAAGTGTTTTCCAGGGATTGTCGGTAGGTTTCTCCATTTTTTTCTTTGCAAATTGCATATTAGAAGGTTAAATTCCGAATTCAAACTCTATAAAATTTATGCTGCAACCGTATTACTTAAAAGACAAAGTGGAAGCCGGTCTTGACGAAGCGGGAAGAGGGTGTCTTGCGGGCCCTGTGGTAGCAGCAGCAGTTATTTTACCGACACTTTTTGACCTGCCAGGATTGAACGATTCTAAAAAACTCAATGCGGCAAAAAGAGAAGAATTAGCCGTAGCAATAAAAAATCAGGCGATTGCTTATGCCATTGCTTTTGTATCGAATGAAGAAATAGACGAAATCAATATTTTAAATGCTTCCTTTCTCGCCATGCACCGTGCCCTGGATCAGTTGAAGAAAGAACCGCAACACTTACTCGTCGACGGGAACCGGTTCAAAGCCTACCAAAAAATACCGCATGCTTGCATCATTCAGGGAGACGGCAAATATGCGTCTATTGCTGCCGCATCTATCTTAGCAAAAACAAGGCGAGACGAATACATGTTGGATTTGCATCAACAATTTCCGCATTATGCATGGAACACCAACATGGGATATCCTACCACCGCTCACCGCGATGCGTTGAGGGAGCATGGTTTTACCCCCCATCATAGGCTTACATTTCAATGCCTGCCGGCTCAACTGGATATTTTTTAACATCAGAGGTTGATGTGTATTTGTCAGAGTGGAAGAAACGAAAAATCCTCATGACCTTATTTGCTCGCTAGTCTTTTCATCTCTAAAGTGTATATATCTTTTTCTTTCAGAGCTCTATAAATTTAACTACCTTTAATGGTTTATTTAATTATGGGAGCAAATACAGAGACTGTAAAGTATTTACCTTTGAACGATGTACATGTTGCACTAGGAGGTAAAATGGTGCCTTTTGGCGGTTTTATGATGCCGGTCAGGTATTCTTCAGACATCACAGAACATAATGCGGTGCGCAACAATGCGGGAATCTTTGATGTATCACACATGGGAGAGTTTTGGGTGAGAGGGGAAAATGCCTTAGCCGCCTTGCAATACTTGACAACCAACGATGTTGCCAAATTAGAAATCGGTCAGGCGCAATATTCTTGCTTACCCAATGAACACGGTGGTATCGTAGACGATTTACTGATTTACAAAGTACAGGAAAAAGAATATTTAGTCGTTGTCAATGCCTCAAACATTGACAAGGATTGGAACTGGATGACGGGTAAAGATCCTGTGGGCGCGGTTTGGGAAAATCGTTCAGAAGAAACTTTTCTTTTTGCAGTACAAGGCCCTAAGGCTGCAGACATGTTGCAGTCGCTGACTACATTTCCGTTGGATAGTTTAGGCTATTATACTTTCACACAAACAGAATTTGCCGGAATAAAAAACGTCATCGTTTCTGCTACCGGTTATACCGGTGCGGGAGGATTTGAAATTTATGGTCCTATGGATCAGGCTGCGTATGTTTGGAGTGCTATTTTGAAAGCAGGTGCTCCTCACGGCCTTATTCCATGCGGCTTAGGAGCAAGAGATACACTGCGTTTGGAAATGGGATATAGTTTGTATGGCAACGACCTGAGTGATGAAACATCTCCCATCGCTGCAGGACTGGGTTGGATCGTGAAATTCAATAAAGATTTTATCGCCAAAGAAATTTTAGCGCGTCAAAAGGCTGAAGGTGTTAAACAAAAATTAGTCGCATTTGTTTTAGAAGACAAAGGAGTACCAAGAAGCGGTTTTCCTGTTTTGTCTGATGCAGGAGACGTGATTGGTGCGGTTAATTCTGGAAGCATTTCCCCGGTTCTTGAAAAAGGGATTGGTTTAGGTTATGTCGATGTTGCATTTGCAAAAATCGGTACAGCAATTAAAATAGACGTAAGAGGAAGACAACTCAAAGCGGTAGTCACTAAGCTGCCGTTTATCAGTCAAAGTGTGAAGTCGTAAATTATGAGGACAGTAGAGGTTTGTATAAGCCCTGATCTTATACCTTGTTATAAGCTGGAAGGAAAAATAGTGGTCGTAATCGATATATTGCGTGCTACATCGTGTATGGTAACTGGCTTAGGAGAGGGACTGGCCGGTATTATTCCCGTAGAAAAAGTGGAAGAATGTCAGAAATTAAAAGACCAGGGTTATATTGCTGCCGCTGAAAGAGACGGCAAGAAAGTGGAAGGGTTTGATATAGGTAATTCTCCTTTCAGTTACCAACATGAGAGTCTGAAAGGCAAGTGGGTAGCGGTAACGACAACCAACGGTACAAGAGCATTGATTCACTCTCACAGTGCAAAAGAGATCTTGGTAGGTGCGTTTTTAAATCGCTCGGCGCTGGTTAAATATTTATTGGGTAAAACAGAAGACATCGTATTGGTTTGTGCCGGATGGAAAGGACAGTTGAATGTAGAAGATACACTTTATGCAGGAGCCATTGTTGATTCACTCAAAGGAAAAGTAAAGAGCTCTAACGATTCGGCATTGATTGCTATGCATTTATACGAAAGAGCAAAATTGGATATGTTTGGCTTCTTAGGCGATTCTTCTCACCTCAACCGCTTGAAAAATCTCGGTATTGAAGAAGATATCAAGTATTGTTTAAAAGAAGATTTGTACGATGTTGTACCGCAGTTTGTAGAAGGAAAATTAGTACCTGTGCTGCTGACTGTAGAAAAGTGAATACTTTAAAGAAGTTGATGAACCTATGATTTTTTCTGGAAAGAAGACCAATATTAAGGAACTGGTTTTTATCGCCTTGCTCTTATTACCTTTGTTTCTTATTAATGTTCGCAAAAGCCACGATTGGGGAGGGGACTTCGCTCTTTACATCAAACAAGGCATGAATATTATCGATGGCAAACCGCAGGGGGATAATGGATACGTTTTCAACGAATATTTTCCATACTTGGCCCCGCCAACCTATTCCGTGGGGTTCCCATTGTTACTTGCGCCTGTTTATGGTTGTTTTGGAAATAGTATTTTGCATTTTTCATTATACCTGACTGTTTTACTGATTGCTGCACTTTTAGCTTTCTATTTCTTTTTCAGAATGTATTACAGTGTTGTCGTTTCATCTGTAGCAGTAATCGTGATTGCTTACAATCCTTGGTTGTTATGGTTTAAGTGTGAAATTCTTTCTGATATACCATTTGCTTTGTTTGTGATGTTGTCTTTAATCGGATATCTGAAAACAAACTGGGAAGACAAAAGTTATAAAAATGCTGTACTGATAGGTCTGTTATGCGGTTATGCTTTATTGATCAAAAGTATAGGCATCGTATTGCTTGCCGCATTTTGCTTGGACAATGCTTATGCGATCTTCAATGATCATAAAAACAAGCGAGGCTATGTTCGTTTATGGAATGTAGCGAGCATATTAGGATCTGCTTTGTTTATTTATATTCTTTTAAGCAAAGTAGTATTTCCAGGTAAAGCAGATTCCTACTCGTTTTTCTCGACCTTATTTACGCTGGATAACATAGGAGATACCATGTTGTCGACAAGTAATTATTACATACAAGTCTTCCAAGATTTTTTCCATCCTCAAGCTGGACAATGGAATTTTGTCCCTTTAATTGTAAAAGCCTTCGCTCTCTCGTTCTTTCTCTTGGGTATATTGCTCAAGTTGGTGCAACAACGCAGTGTGATCGATTATATCCTGTTGCTCTACCTGACCATTGTCATTTGCTTTCCCAATACTACGCAAGGCTTTCGTTATTTGTTCCCACTATGTGGAATCATCTTTTATTATATCATTTATGCTTTTCAATCGATCCGTTTGGAAGCGTCTATTTCTAGTTCAATGATTGCATGCTTGATTGGTGTGGTCGTCTTGCTAACCTATAAACATGCAGCAATGGAATTGATCAACACGCAAGATTCTATCTTGATGGGACCGCAGGAACCTGAGGCTATAGAAGCCTTTGCCTATGTTCGCGATCATGTGCCCGCGGAAGAAGTACTTGTATTTAATAAACCCACGGTGTCCTCACTATATGCCGGTAAGAATAGTGTTGGCTATCATCGTGATCAGGATTCTTTAAGCATGGAAAAAAAGTTTGCAGAATTAAATGTGCATTATGTGTTAGAATGCGTTGATCTGAAAACTTCAGCGTTGGATGCTTACCTGGAGCGACACAAGGAAGCGCTGGATACTATTTTTACTAATGCAAAATTTAAATTGTATAAACAACGTCGTTAATCTATTTGGAAAAAATACTTCATAAAAAAG
>DATHPB010000039.1:0-3035 GCA_035484295.1 Cytophagaceae bacterium | reverse complement strand
TCAGAACAAGCGACTGCAAATACGTACAACCCTGCCTTGGACGCAATGCCTCTAACAGAACCTGTACGTGGATCAATGTTGATCCCCACGGGACCAGGGATCATATCACTGGCTGAAATACCGGGAGAGAAATCAACGACGGGATAAGGGCCCGGATCACTGGTGTAGGGTGCAGGATTGGCCGCAGTGGTAAAGCCTTTGATGGGTGCTACTAACGCGTAAGACAATGAATCTCCATCCGCATCAGCTGCGCTAAAGTCTAAGATATAGTATTCATTGGTACAAGCGTAGTCACCTTTCAGGTTGACAAAACTTGGTGTGGAATCAATAAACGAATTTCCGTTTTTAACGACAGCAGGAAACTCCGCATAGAACACTACACCGGAGGAATCGGGATGTAGGATATTCAATAGTTCTTCTGTGCGACAACAACGCTCCCAGGCTAGGTAATAACCTGCTGGCTCGTTATATACCTCAGGAGGAAAGGTAACCGTAGCTTCATAAATGATGATGCGTGTTTTTAACTCAGCGGTATTGCAGGCGCTGGATGTATAAGGTAGATACGTGTTATTAGAGATTTTTTGCAGGATAAAGCTTTTCATCAACGCATTGGTGGCCTTATCAAAGATGGTCACCACTTCCAGCGGATCTTCTGCATCCGGAGAGCCATTGACCTGGTCAAAGAGGAAAGTCAAGGTAATTTTGTATTGATGTGTCGTTGCTTCGACCACGCTGACCGTGACATCCCCGCCGACAATGTGATGGCAATAAGCATTAAAGGACCAAAAAAGAAATAATAAGCAGCTGGTAAACTTATTCATACCTGCAAGTTATAGGATCGCAACGCCAGAAAAAATAGTATCCGAATTTAATAATACCAATTATTAGATTTTTCCTACGCATATTTAGGTATATGGAAAATAATTCCACACTATTATTTTGTTTAATACACTGTATAATAGACTATAATGATTTTTGAGTCATTTGCGACGCTGTAAAATATCTATCCCAATGTTTGAATTGAAAATCTAATGATGTAGGTTTGTGTCGCAACGTTTATACACATTGTGTTCAAAGGTAAATTATTCATTGCCTTTTCTTCTTTCAAAATTTAACTTGTCGATTCTTTACTATTTCTTTTCTTCATTTATGAAACCAAACATGAAATCACCTTTTCGCATCGTCTTGTCTATGATGCTTCTTGTCGTGTTATCCAGTTCCGCGAACGCGCAGTTGAACTGGTCAACACTCTCTACACAACCTGCGAATCCTTCTACCGTGTCTTATGTCACCACAGGCCAAGTAGCGGTAGCGACCCTTACCAATTATCTTCCCTGGACTACACTGGTATACAGCTATCCTACAGCGCCAGCGGTAGGAAATGGTACTATGCAAGTCGGTTTCGTGGGAGATTTTACAGGGAAAATGGTATTTGTATTCTTAACAGATGCTACCGGCAAAACCACCAGTATGGATGTCAACGCGTTGTTAAGTATACCTTATAGTTCCAGCGTTACCTCTTCTACACCTACTGAAAATTATTCAATTGATCTGAATCTGGTCAATAAACAAACAGGTTTTAGTTTAAGCAGCATTGCCAAAGTTAACTTCATCATCTATAATGATGCGTCTGGAACCACTTCCCCAACACTTGCCAATAGTCACCTTTTGATCAATGCCCCGGTATTCGGTACGGGTACAACGGGTATGTCAACGGCACTGAATCCTGCACTGAACCAGGAGTGGACCATGGAATCAAACGGTTATTTATTTAACAGCAACAACCACGGTGTGATCGTAGGAAGCCCGACAGCCAATAATGTGGGTGGCCTCTTGTCTTATCCTTATTACAATTTCATTGTCAATGGTAGAACAAACTTTGTAGGCAATGACAATGCCGTTGAGATCTGGAGCGCGAATGTTCCAGCAAGTGGTTTCAGGCATTACATGGGGATCGCTAATTTGACTTTCCCAAGTACTACAACAGAATACAGCGTCATCAACGTTAACGAATGGAATGGAGCTACCGCCAATCCTAAGCACTTAACTTTACAAAACTATGCCGATCCTAATGGCGCAGGAAATGTAGGGATAGGTTACCACGCGGTAGCACCTTCTGAGAAATTGTCAGTCAATGGAAAAGTGCTCGTGATGAGTACGAACATTCCTTCAAGTGGCTACAGGCAAATGATGTCATTCGGTAACAATACATTTGCTAATGCAACAGAATTTGCTTTGATCAATTCCTACGAATGGAACTATACAACAGCTACCAGCAATGCAAAACACCTGATCCTTCAAAACTACAGCAACAATCCTAACGGGAATGTGGGTATTGGTTACCATACGTCAGCACCTCTTGAAAAACTGTCTGTCAATGGAAACATCCGTTGCAAACAATTAATAGGAACTCAATTGAGCTGGTCTGATTATGTATTCGCGCCAACCTACAAACTGAGAAGTTTAAATGAAGTAAAGAGCTATATTGAAAAAGAAAAACATTTGCCAAATATTCCATCTGAAAAAGAGATTGTGGAAAATGGTTTGAACATGAATACCATGCTTCAATTGCACATGGAGAAAATTGAGGAGTTGACTTTGTATTTAATCAAGCAAGAAGAAGTGATGAAAGCGCAGCAGGCAGAAATCGATCGGTTGAAAAAACAAATGGAATTGCTCGCCAAATAAATACCAGTTTTCAAATGTTATATTGACTTGGCTCTGAATGTCTATCGTTCAGTTAAAAAGTAAAAGGGGATTATATGAAACGATTTGGAAAAAGTTTATTGTCGATTGCAGGGGGGCTGCTCGGTTTGTTGTTGATAACAGGTTGTCATCATGCAAGCGATGCTCCTACACCTTCAGCAGACCCTTGTGCAGGAAAAAGTATTACCGGAGCTCAATTTAATATTTATGAAGATGCACATGGTTCTTTTTCTAGTCTTCCAGCATCATTCTGGAGTAAATACTCTTCAGACACCGTTACAAATGCGATGAAAGTGATAAACTTTGAAGCATTGGATACGGCTGGGCTG
>DATHPB010000038.1:0-3461 GCA_035484295.1 Cytophagaceae bacterium | reverse complement strand
GACAAGAAAAAAAGGTAAAACTTTACCTTGAGAATGAAATCATCAGACAAAAGTTAGATGAACAAATTCCTCAAGTTCTTATTTCGTCTGAGAAAGTGTATGAAATGAGAAACGGTAAGAAACGCGTTAGAGAACGCAGTTTTTTTCCGGGTTACATTCTTATTCAAGCAAATCTTGAGCACGGTGAAGCATCTCACACGATTCAAACGATTCCTGGTGTACTTGGATTCTTAGGATCTAGCGATGGAGCAGTGGCTTCTAAAAAGCCTATTCCTCTTCGTCAGTCTGAAGTGAATCGCATACTGGGTACGGTAGATGAAGTGAACGGTTCTGAAGTGAAATTGGAAACTCCTTATATCGTAGGAGAAAGCGTAAAGGTGATGGATGGTCCATTCAGCGGATTCACCGGCACAGTAGAAGAAGTATTCGAAGAGAAGAAAAAACTAAATGTGATGGTGAAAATATTTGGCAGGAATACTCCTGTTGAATTGAATTATATACAAGTAGAAAAAATCCAGTAGCAAGATGGCAAAGGAGATTACCGGTTATTTGAAATTACAAGTAAAAGGTGGAGCAGCTAACCCCTCTCCTCCGATAGGACCGGCACTAGGTAGCAAAGGTTTGAACATTATGGAGTTCTGTAAGCAGTTCAACGCTAGAACCCAGGATAAACCAGGTGTTGTATTACCAGTGTTATTGACTATTTATTCTGACAAGTCGTTTGACTTTGTAATCAAAACTCCTCCAGCAACAGTTTTGTTGGCTGAAGCAGCGAAGATTAAAAAAGGTTCGGCAGAACCCAACAGAGTAAAAGTAGGTTCTGTTACTTGGGATCAAATTAAAACCATAGCAGAAACAAAAATGCCTGATTTAAATGCATTCAAAATAGATTCAGCCATGAAAATGATCGCTGGTTCTGCAAGAAGCATGGGCTTAACGGTGACCGGCAAGGCACCGTGGGAAAACTAATTTAAATAGCCATGGCGAAATTGACAAAAAATCAAAAGGCAGTTCAAGGTAAATTCGACAGCGAAAAGGAATACTCGTTGGAAGCAGCTTCGAAATTGGTGAAAGAGATCACTTTCACAAAATTCGACTCTTCTGTAGATGTAGACATTCGTTTGGGAGTTGATCCTAAGAAAGCTGACCAAATGGTTCGTGGAGTAGTAGCTCTACCTCACGGAACAGGTAAAGACGTTAGAGTATTGGTGCTTTGCACGCCTGATAAAGAGCAGGAAGCAAAAGATGCTGGTGCTGAATTCGTAGGACTTGATGACTTAATCGCAAAAATCGAAAAAGGCTGGTTAGAGTTTGATGTAGTAATTACTACGCCGACTGTAATGGCTAAAGTAGGTAAATTGGGTAGAGTGCTTGGTCCAAGAAACTTGATGCCGAATCCTAAATCAGGTACGGTAACATTGGAAGTTGGAAAAGCAGTAAAGGATATCAAGTTGGGTAAAATTGATTTCAAGGTTGACAAAACCGGAATCATTCATACCAGCATTGGTAAAGTTTCTTTCACTCCTGAAAAAATCGTTGAGAATGCCAATGAATTGTTCCAAACGATCTTGAAACTGAAACCTTCTTCTGCAAAGGGTACTTATGTTAAAAGCATTACGTTGTCCAGTACGATGAGTCCTGGTATCATAATCGATAAGAGCTCTGTTAACGGTATATAATCATGACTAGAGAAGAAAAAGCACTTATCATTGATCAATTGAGCGTAACATTTGCTGAAAGTTCTACTTTCTACATCACTGATGTGGAAGGAATGACAGTAGCGGAAGTAAATCAGTTGAGAAAACTTTGCTATACCAAGGGTATAGGTTATAAAGTCATCAAAAACACTTTGATTAAAAAAGCTCTTGAAAAGAACAACATCGATCACTCTCCTCTAGCGAAAGCATTGGAAGGTTCTTCTGGTGTCATGTTCTCTACAGTAGGAAATGCTCCGGCAAAACTATTGAAAGAGTTTTATAAGACAAGCAAAAACAAACCTGCCTTTAAGGGCGCTTCAGTAGCTCAGGATTTCTATGTAGGAGAAAAAGCATTTGACTCTCTTGTGAACCTGAAATCTAAGGAAGAAATGATTGGAGAAATCATCGGTATGCTTCAATCACCTGCCCAAAGGGTAATTTCTGCTCTTGTTCGTTCGAAAGAAGAAGGAGTGGCAGAGTAATCAATTTCAAATTCAATCATTGTTGTACAAATTTAAATTCTAATAAAAATGGCAGATTTAAAAGCCTTCGCAGAGCAACTAGTTAACTTGACAGTTCTAGAAGTTAATGAATTAGCTAAAATCCTTAAGGATGAATACGGTATTGAACCAGCTGCAGCAGTTGTAGTTTCTGGTGGTGGTGGTGATGGCCCAGCAGCGGTGGAAGAAAAATCAACTTTTGATGTAATTCTTAAAAGCCCAGGTGGAGCTAAACTAGCTATCGTTAAATTGGTGAAAGATCTTACTGGTCTAGGATTGAAAGAATCTAAAGACCTAGTTGACGGTGCTCCTAAGCCTGTTAAAGAAGGAATCGCTAAAGACGAAGCTGAAGCTATCAAGAAGCAGTTGGAAGAAGCTGGAGCTGAAGTAGAACTTAAGTAAGTTCTGAAAGGCTCAGTTTTAATAGCCTGATGATAGTTTTAGGCCTGGCGTAATAGTCAGGTCTTTTCCTGTTTGTAGGTAGTGAACAACAAACGACACTACCTACAAATTTTCTGGATTCGTTAGTTTTACTCAAACATCTTACGACCTTGGCAAATAATAAACTTACGGTAAGGAAGAGCTTTTCAACTGTAAAAAATGCAGTGGACTATCCTGACTTCCTCGATGTTCAGATCCAATCATTCCAAGATTTCTTCCAACTGGATACGCCTGCGGAAAGCAGAGCAAAGGAAGGTCTTTATAAAGTATTCGCTGAAAACTTCCCTATTTCAGATTCACGCGAAAACTTTGTTCTTGAATTTATAGATTACACTGTTGATCCTCCGAAATACTCTGTTGACGAGTGTATCGATAGAGGCTTGACTTGCTCAGTTCCATTGAAAGCTAAACTAAAGCTTTCTTGTAACGACGATGATAACGAAGATTTCCAAACCATCGAACAGGAAGTATTTTTGGGTAACATCCCATATATGACTGAACGTGGATCTTTCATTATCAACGGTGCTGAACGTGTAGTTGTTTCTCAATTGCACCGTTCTCCAGGTGTGTTCTTTGCACAAAGCAAACACACTAACGGTACCAAATTATATTCTGCTAGAATTATTCCATTCAAAGGTTCTTGGATCGAATTTGCAACAGACGTGAATAATGTGATGTTTGCTTATATCGATCGTAAGAAGAAGTTCCCTGTAACTACTCTTCTTAGAGCCATTGGTTATGGTAGCGATAAAGAAATCCTGGATATCTTCGGTCTTTCTGAAGAAGTAGAAGCCACAAAAGCAAACTTGAAAAAGGTTGTGGA
>DATHPB010000037.1:0-8869 GCA_035484295.1 Cytophagaceae bacterium | reverse complement strand
TCGTATTATTGGGGTTTGAAATTAATGCAACTCTGGAGATCGTATATAAAGACAGAAAATCCAATAATCCTGCGTAAAGGTTTGACACATTACATGATTATGTTCATATAGGAATTGAACATATGATCTTTTTGGCATTTCGTTTGGTTATATTTAGATATAACCAAATACTTACGATTATGTCACAATCTAGTATAGTTGAATTTCAATGTGTAAAAAAACCTGAGATCAGTAGTTTATCGGGTTTTGAAGTAGGTAAAAAATATAAAGGCAGAACATTTAATGGCTTATATCAAATCTCGCTGGTGTGGGGTGGCCATTCGCCTTCTTTGATGGTTGATACGAAACAATTTTCCAAATATTTTGAAGTAGTTAGACCTTCTGTTATAGAAAAGGAGGAGGTCGTTGCGGCATAAGCTCCCTAATTGAGTTGAAAAGATAGAATATTTTCCCCCAGGGGTTTTAATAAACAGAAAATAGCTTTATCTTTGCAAAACAATTTTAGAGAGATGGCAGAGCGGTCGAATGCGGCGGTCTTGAAAACCGTTGACTGTTACAGGTCCGGGGGTTCGAATCCCTCTCTCTCTGCCAAAATGAAAAAAAGCTCGATACTTTAGTATCGAGCTTTTTTCATTCTGTGGAAAAAGATGCAAGAAATAATATTTTTTAAATTTAATACCCCGGTTTCGCTTTGAAAAATGAAACAAAAATTTGACTTCAATGATGTATACGAAGTAGTTAAACTTATTCCCAAAGGAAGAGTGACAAGCTACGGTGCTATTGCCGCTTATTTGGGATTAAAGTCTGGTGCGCGAATGGTAGGCTGGGCAATGAATGCAGTACATGAATTCAAAAAAGTGCCGGCGCATCGTGTATTGAATAGAAATGGATTGTTGACGGGGAAAATGCATTTTCCTACACCTACAAGAATGCAAGAGTTGCTTGAGAAAGAAGGGATCGTTATAAAGGAAGATAAGGTGCAGAATTTTGATAAAGTATTTTGGGATCCTCTGAAAGAGTTATTATAGTACTGTTTTTTCTTGCTTCACAAAACAACCACTTATCCAAAGTCCAACGAACATGAGACCTCCATTGACCAGTAGCAATTCATAACTAAAATTATAGCCTGTGTATTTGGTTATGACTAGGCTAATAAAGTAGGTAATAACAGGGGCAGCGACAGCTAAAAATGGAGTCCACTTGTCCTGAATTTTTCTTTGTGTAAGTATACCGAAGAAAAATAAGCCGAGTAATGGGCCGTATGTATAAACGGCTGCTTTAAATACTGCATAGATAACAGAGCTGTTGTCGAGCCAATTAAAAACAACTATAATGATCAAAAATAAAATAGAAAATCCAATGTGTACCCATGTCCTGTATTTTTTAGAAGTTCTTTCGTCGTATTGACCAATATGAAGAAAGTCAATGCAGAATGAAGTAGTCAGTGCGGTTAATGCAGAGTCTGAACTCGCATAAGAAGAAGCGATGATGCCCAACAGAAAGAAAATACCTGCAACGCTCCCAAATTCGTTCAAGGCGAGCATAGGGAATAGAAAATCTCGTCTTTCAGGAATAGAAATTCCTTTTGCATCGGCATAGATATACAACAATGCTCCGAGGGTAAGGAAGAGAAGATTGACAATTAGTAATACAATAGAAAACCAAAACATGTTTTTCTGTGCGTCAGCAATGTTTTTGCACGACAGGTTTTTTTGCATAAGGTCCTGATCAAGCCCTGTCATTACAAGTGCCAGCAGAGCACCAGCCAATAATTGTTTCCAGAAATAATTGTCAGCCATGAAATTCTCAAAGTGAAACATATTAGAATAAGAGCTCTGCCAAACCTGGCTGGCCAAATCTGGAAGTGTAGTGTTCAGATGAGTTCTCATGGAGACGATACTAATTACCAATGCGGCTATTAGAAAGAACGTTTGAAAACTATCTGTCCACACAATAGTTTTAATACCTCCTTTAAAAGTATAAATCCAAATTAGTAGGATTGTGACAGCTACAGTGACGATAAAAGGAATACCAAGTGCTTCGAAAACAAAGATCTGTAGTACAGCAGAAGCCATGTAAAGACGTAAAGCTGAACCAATCGTACGAGAGAGAAGAAAAAAACTTGCCCCTGTTTTATATGACCATCTTCCTAAACGTTGATCGAGATAGGTATAAATAGATACAAGATTTAACTTATAATATAATGGCATCAAGACTGTGGCAATGATGAGATAGCCAATCATGTGTCCCAATATGATTTGATAATAGGCAAATCCTGTAACACCAACAGCTCCCGGTACAGAAATAAAGGTTAGCCCCGAAAGAGAAGTACCAATCATTCCAAAGGCTACTAAAAACCAAGGAGATTCTTTTTTTCCAGTAAAAAATGATTCAGAATCTGCATTTTTAGAGGTATACCAGGAAATTAACAGCAGGGCAGAAAAATAAAGTCCTATTACTGCTATAATCAATGATAAAGACATAAGTATTGTTATTTTCATCAAAAATCATTAATTTTTACTAACTTTACTAACCACATCCTAGTTATAAATAACGCCTATGTACTTTAACTCAAAACCCTTGACCTGGCAAGACGAAGACATTGCCGTACTTGAGCAACCACAAGAGGAAGAAAAGCGAGATTTGGTAGTGTATAACGATGAAGTCAATACTTTTGACCACGTGATAGACACATTGATTAAAGTGTGCCGTCACAGTCCGGAACAAGCAGAACAATGTACGTTGATTGTGCATTATAAAGGTAAATGCGCAGTAAAGGCGGGGTCATTAAATGAGCTGACTCCCATGCGACAAGCCATTTGCGATAGAGGAATTTCAGCTGAAATTATCTAAGGGTTAGGTTCTACGATGAACATACCTTCCAAGTTAATTGAAGACGCAGTAGAGGAAGTATCTAAATTGCCGGGTATCGGTAAAAAGACAGCTTTGCGTTTGGTCTTGCATTTGATCAAGCAGGATGCTAAAGCAACCTATGGTCTGTCTGATGCCTTGAAAAATCTCAGAGAAAACATCACTCATTGTACTGTATGTCATAACTTATCTGATCATTCTGTGTGCAGCATTTGTGAAAACAAACACAGTAGAGATCATAAAACAGTATGTGTGGTAGAGGATGTACGCGATGTGATGGCGATAGAGAATACAATGCAGTACAGAGGGGTGTATCATGTGTTAGGAGGAGTAATCTCCCCAATGAACCGGATTGGTCCTGATCAACTCACAATAGAATCTTTATTACAACGTTTATCAAGTGGAGAAATAGAAGAGGTGATTTTGGCCTTGAGTACCACGATGGAAGGCGATACAACCGCATTTTATTTGTCAAAAAAGATTAAAACTTTAGGAGTGAAGGTAACCGCTATTGCTAGAGGAATTCCATTGGGTGGAGAATTGGAATACGCAGATGAAATCACCTTAGGCAGAAGTATCATCACTCGTACCTTGTTGGAAGCATAAGTCAGGAGAGGTTTGAAGAAGTTAAGTGTTATTATAGTCAATTATAATGTTCACCATTTTTTGGAGCAAGCCTTGACGTCTCTTGCTAAAGCGGTGAAGTATGTGGATGCAGAAGTCTTTGTTGTAGATAACAATTCTGTAGACGGTTCCGTGGAAATGGTAAAAGAAAAATTCCCATGGGTAAAGCTGATTGTCAATAAACATAACCAAGGTTTTTCAAAAGCAAACAATCAGGCTATTCGTTTATCAAAAGCGGAATATGTATTGTTGTTGAATCCTGATACGGTAGTGGAAGAAGACACTTTGTTAAAGTGTTGTCATTTCATGGATGAACATCCTGACGCCGGCGGACTGGGTGTTAAGATGTTGGATGGTAAAGGCAAATTCTTACCCGAGTCCAAAAGAGGATTACCTTCTCCATGGGTTGCTTTTTATAAAATATTTGGCTTTGCCAAATTATTCCCTAAATCAAAAAAATTTGGTCGTTACCATTTAGGTTTTTTAGATGAAGACGAAATAAACCCGATTGACGTATTGTCGGGGGCTTATATGATGCTTCGTCAATCGGCGTTGGATAGAACTGGTTTACTGGACGAAGATTATTTCATGTATGGTGAAGACATCGATTTGTCTTACCGCATTCTAAAAACAGGTTACAAAAACTATTATTATCCGGAAACACGCATTATTCATTATAAAGGAGAGAGTACAAAGCGTACAAGCATCAATTATGTATTCATCTTTTACAAAGCAATGATTATTTTTGCGCAAAAGCATTTCTCTACAAAGAATGCAGGAATTTTTGCTTTCTTGATCAATACCGCCATTTATTTGCGAGCTGGGATGGCTTTGATGACTCGCTTTATCCAACAGACATGGCTTTTCTTTGTAGACGCATTGGTAATTTATACCGGTATGTATGCCCTAGTAAATTTTTGGGAGGCTTATATCAAATTTGAAAAAGACTTTTATCCCCCTGAATTTTTACAATACATTGTTCCTACCTATGTATTGGTATGGAGCTTGACTGTTTTCATGTATGGAGGTTACAAACCATTGGCAAAATTCTATCATATCATTGCAGGTATCCTTATCGGTACTTTTGTGATTGCTGCGGTTTCCAACTTCTTTGATGCGTACCGTTTTTCGAAGGGCATCATTATTTTCGGAGGCCTCTGGGCTATGATGGCGATGTTGCTGATACGATCTGTTGTTCAATTCATACAACATGGCAATGTGAAAATAGGAGACGGCCGAAAGAAACGGGTGGCTATCATCGGTAGTTATAATGAAAGCAAACGAATTGATGAGTTGTTACAAGAGACCAATTACAAATTGAATGTATTGGGTTATATCACATCCAATAAAACCGATGTTACTCAAAAAGGGTATTTGGGATATCTTGAAGAGTTGGAAAAATTAGTTCAGCTTTATCGTTTGGATGAAATTATTTTTTGTTCAAAAGATGTCCCTGCCCACCATATCATTGAATGGATGACAAGGGTCGACAATCGTGCAGTTGACTTTAAGATTGTACCTGATGAAAGCAATTTTATTATTGGAAGTAATTCTTCTAACAAGAGAGGAGACTTTTATAGCCTGAACATTGAACTGAATATTTTATCTGAACGTCAAATCAGAAATAAACGCTTGTTTGATATCAGTTTATCAATGATCTTTTTATGCTCTTATCCTGTCATGGCATGGTTCATAGACCATCCTCAGCAGTTTTTTAAAAATATATTGTTGGTATTGGGAGGAGAGTGCACTTGGGTAGGCTATACGGACAGTGTTTCTCCAAACCTCCCCAAACTAAAGAGAGGTATCATTCATCCTGTTATTCATTTAAAAGCAGGTTTACCTTCCCAGACCGTTTACAAGCTTAATCTGAGTTATGCACGCGAATATTCTTTATTGACAGATTGTGTGTTGATATTCAGAGGTTTGAAATATTTGGGAGCGAGTAGTTATTAACATTTATGTAACCGACTTTTGGCTCAACCGTAGAATCCTAGGTACCCTTAAACGATTAGCCTATGATTACGACAACTACATCGCAGCGTTTTTCTCCAGGTTCTTCCTCTTCTGCTCGCTCCAGTCGTTTTTTCAAATTCATCACTTTAATCGGTCTTTTTTTATTCTTTTTGTTCGGAGCCATCATTATCCGGTACCTAAGCCTTGGTTTGTTAAGAGTGAATTTTGGTATATTGAGAAAATACATTGAGATGCGAAAGTCTCTTCTTGCCTTTTCTCTTCTTCTATACTGTTTGTAAAATACCCTTTAAAATCCTTTTTTTTGTTGGCTCTTACGGGCTTAATTAACTATTTTTGCCTTCCGAAAAACAAACTATTAACTATTAATGGCAACAGATTTAAACCTGCTTTCGGCCAGATTAAATGCGCTTTCTGAATCAGAAACGTTGGCCATGACTAAAAAAGCACGCGAACTGGCGGCTTTGGGTCATAAAGTAATCAGTCTCAGTGTAGGAGAACCAGACTTCCAAACTCCTCAACACGTAAAGGATGCAGCGAAGAAAGCCATTGATGATGGATTTTCTTTCTATAGTCCTGTTCCTGGTTTCCCGGATTTAAGACAAGCTATCGCGGATAAACTAAAGAAGGAAAACAACCTTGAGTTTGGTCCTGAAAACATAGTCGTATCTACTGGTGCTAAGCAATCTATTGCCAACGTGCTGTTAAGTATTGTGAATCCTGGTGAAGAAGTAATCATCTTCGCACCTTATTGGGTGAGCTATGTGGAGATGGTGAAATTGGCCGAAGGCCGTTCTGTCATTGTAAGTGGTTCTTTGGAAAATGATTTCAAAGTAACGGCAGCTCAATTGGAAAAAGCGATTACTCCTAAAACCAAAGCGATACTCTTCTCTTCTCCATGTAATCCGACTGGTTCTGTATTTACAGAAAAAGAGTTGCGTGCGATTGGTGAAGTAGTAGCCAAACATAAAAACATTGTGGTGATTGCCGATGAGATTTATGAATACATCAATTTCGAAGGTTCACACTTCAGCATCGGTAGCATTGATGCTATCAAAGATCAAGTAGTGACGGTAAACGGATTCTCCAAAGGTTTTGCTATGACAGGCTGGAGAGTAGGTTACATAGGCGCTCCGAAAACGATTGCTGCCGCCTGTGATAAAATACAAGGTCAGGTGACTTCAGGTACTTGCTCTATTGCTCAAAAAGCATCTGTTGCTGCATTGAAAGGAGATTTGTCTGCTCCTAAAGAAATGGCAAAAGCTTATTTGAGAAGAAGAGACTTAGTAGTAGGTATGTTGAAAGAAATTCCAGGTTTGAAAGTAAATACTCCTCAAGGAGCATTTTATTCTTTCCCTGATGTAAGTGCGTACCTAGGCAAAAGTGTAAACGGTCAGAAGATCAACACTGCTGCTGAGTTGTCTATGTTTATCTTGAACGATGTGTATGTGTCTACAGTAGGCGGTGATGCCTTTGGTGCTCCAAATAACATTCGTATTTCTTTTGCTGCTTCTGATGAAAACTTGATTGAAGCAGTTAACAGAATTAAAACATGCCTGGCAAAACTCCAATAGTCAAGGAATATACGACGGAGGCTTTGTTTGCTGCGTTTGCAGGATTGAAAGTACTTGTCATCGGTGATGTTATGATCGACTCTTACCTTTGGGGAAGAGTCGATCGTATTTCACCAGAAGCTCCTGTGCCTATTTTGCAAGTGGAGAACCGTGAATCGAGATTGGGTGGCGCGGCCAATGTAGCACTTAATATTCAGGCTCTGGGTGGTATTCCTTATCTATGTGCTGTGATTGGCGATGATTTGGACGGTAATAATTTTTTATCCTTGCTGAAACAAAACAATCTTCCTGCTGAGGGCATTTACCAAAGCGCAGAACGTATCACTACGATTAAGCACCGTATCATTTCCGGTCATCATCATTTGTTGCGTGTAGATCAAGAAACAGATCAACCGTTGATAAAAAATGATAAGCAACAATTGTTGGCTAAAATCACTGCACTGCTTGAAACCATTGATGTCATTATCTTCGAAGATTATGACAAAGGAGTGATCGATGAAGAATTAATTACTACAGTAGTGAAGCAAGCGAATGCCAAAGGCATAGCAACTGTAGTGGATCCTAAGAAGAGAAATTTTTTACATTATAAAAATGTCACCTTGTTCAAACCGAATCGCAAGGAGATGAAAGAAGGTTTGAAATGGGACGGTAATTTATCAGAAGACAAAGACATTGAAGCCGCAGTAGATAATTTATCAGCGCTTTTGCATACCAAGATGATTCTTTTGACTCTTTCTGAAAGAGGTGTTTTCATTAAAAAAGAAAGAGATCCTGCATGTGTCATTCCTGCACATGTTCGTAAGATTGCGGATGTATCGGGAGCAGGTGATACCGTGGTAAGCGTAGCGGCTTTATGTTGTGCGTTGAATGTATCTCCCGATAAAATTGCTCAACTCTCTAACCTTGCCGGAGGCTTAGTCTGTGAGCAAGTTGGTGTAGTACCTATCGACAAAGATAAGTTACGTACAGAAGCAGAATTGATTTGGGGTAAATAGACTTACCAAATCGTAATCTTGTACCATTGGTGTAAGTAAATCAGAAATAAAATTCCTCCACCTATAATGAATGCAATGATGATGCCTAATAATTCATTGCCTGCTTTTTGTTTGGATGCATGTACAAATCCTTTTGTAAGATGTTCGGTCAAATAATGAACGAATCCAAATACAGGATAATATACTGCTACAATAATGGCCATACCGATCAATGTCAGGATATACTTATCATGGAAACCCGTTTTGAATTTCAAAAAATGTTTGACGTATTCAACGATTAATTCAGCGGCAAGGATTGTCAATATAAAAATCAATGCGTTGGTGATTTTTCTAGTCATAGCGGTATAAGATAAAATGAAGACAAGAATAAAAGCTTTTAAATAAGATAAGCATTTAACTGCAGCTTGTCAACCCATAAAATTGAAAAGTCCGTTTAACAAAATAGGCCGGGAATTTCCCGGCCTATTTTGTTAAAGAAAAATGGCAAAGATCATTTTGCCAATAGTTTTTGCACCGCTTGTTCTACTTTGGCAAATTCGAAACTACTTAATACTTTATCCATCATCGCGGTTATTTCTTTATTCATCAGGTTGCCGATGCTGCCTTCGTGTGTATGTTTCAGATCGTACAAAGGTTTGAATGTTCCATTGTCTATAGACGATCCTACTTGCTTGTAGGCATCTCGGAAAGGAGTTCCTTTATTCACCAGATCGTTTACCACATCCACACTGAACAAATATTTGTACTTATCGTCTTTCAGGATATCTTGTTTGACTTGAATTTTTGAAAGCATGAATTTTGTCAACGCAATGCAATCGGTAATTTCTCCAA
>DATHPB010000036.1:0-5685 GCA_035484295.1 Cytophagaceae bacterium | reverse complement strand
TATCGCGGCTATGAAAGAGATTGCCGCACGTAATTTAGACGAGTCTTTTTCTACGGAGTTGACTGGTGCAGCCAGAGACTTTTCAGAAAGCTCTTCTAACGTATTGCTTGCATTTTATCTCGCGCTTATTTTGATTTATCTGGTTCTGGCTGCGCAGTTTGAAAGTTTCATTGATCCTTTCATCATCATGTTTACTGTCCCTCTTGCGTTGGCGGGGGCATTGGTCTCCTTGTGGTATTTCAATCAAACCTTGAACATTTTCAGTGAGATTGGTATTGTAATGTTGATCGGTCTGGTAACGAAGAACGGGATCTTGATTGTTGAATTTGCCAATCACTTAAAGGAACATGGTCAGAAAAAGTCAGAAGCCATCATCGATGCGGCTGTCGCCCGTTTGCGACCGATCTTAATGACGAGCATCGCCACTGCACTGGGAGCACTACCTATTGCATTGGCTTTAGGCGCAGGCTCTAAGAGCCGTATGTCTATGGGGATTGTAATCATCGGTGGTATTATGTTTTCATTGATCCTGACTTTGTTTGTGATTCCGGCTTTGTATAGTTACTTGTCCAGAGAGGTGAAACCTGAAGAAGGGTAAGACGCTCTTTCTCAAGCGGAGTAGTGCTGTATGGCACAAAAAGTTGCAGGACAGATACAGATTATAAAAGCAGTTATAAAAAAATATTTTTAAAGCATGAAATCTATTCTAAAGCAGTCGATCATTCATCTGAAGCAATGTTTATTACTTCTGTTCTTGATCGGTGTAGTGTGTAATGATGTACAAAGCCAGGATGTCTTGAAATTGGAAGATGTAATTAAACTGGTTATCGAAAACAACTTTGACATTGAAATAGCAAAAAACGATATACAGGTTGCTAAAAACAATAACAACATCGGTCTTGTGGGTGGAAGTCAGTCTACAGGAGGTACAGTATCTGGGGGTAATACAGGTATGCTGCCGCAGATTTCTGTTGCAGCAGGTAGTCCTAACTCTCCATTAGGTATCGGCCAAACGGTAAGTACATTGAAGTACTCTGATCCGGCGTTGAATGTATCAGGTCAGACATTGACCAATACGAGTTATGCTCCTTCCATTATAGGTACCTGGTACTTTTTCGATGGATTAAAGATGTTTGCTACCAAAAAGAAGTTGAATAGAAATGAAGAGCTCAGTAACATTCAATACAGGGTGGTAGTGGAGAACACGTTATTGACGGCGTTGACTTCTTACTACCAAATGATCAGTATCGAACAATATATTAAGTCTTTGCAAACTTCCCTGAAGTTAGGAGAAGATCAAAAAACATTGGCTAGCCAGAAATTTCAAACGGGTTCCGGTTCAAAGGTAGACGTCTTGCAAACTCAGATTGACTATAATAATATTCAAGCTCAGATCATGCAACAGCAAAACTTATTGAACGAACAGCGCATCAACTTGAATAATGTGCTGAAGCGCGATATAGAAGTGGAGTTTACTGTACCTGATACGATCATTGTAGAAAGTAGACCCAATTACGAAGAGGCATTGGAAAGAACGAAGACTGGTAATAATTCCATTTTGGTTAGGAAAAAAACAATTGAGATTGATAAGTTGGGATTGAAAGAATTCAAAGGCAACCGTTATCCTAAGATCGGTGTAACGGGTAACTATACCTACCAAAGGGTTTCCAATGATATAGGATTGCAAAGGTTGAATGAAAATTACGGATACAACGTTGGTTTACTATTTTCATGGACGATCCTCAATAACCTGACAACAAATACAGCGATCAAAAATCAAATGATCCAGATCAAATCGGATCAGATCAGATTGGAAGCTGCACAATCTGTAGAGCATGCGTCATTGTATAAAGCCTATTTGAGTTTTCAGAATAACTTAAATATCATGGAACTCGAAAGACAAAGTGTACAATTGGCCAATGAAAATCTCCTTATTGCATCTAAACGATTTGCGCAGGGGGCATCTACCTATATAGAATACCGTACCGTAGAGCAAAGTTATGAAGATGCCCAATACCGCTTGGCTCAGGCCGCTTACAATACCAAATTAAGCGAGTTGAATTATTTGAAGGTGCAGGGATTATTAGTGTACTAACGACTAACTAATCTGACTTCCGTTGCTTACTGCGGCACTTGGTGATACAAAACATAATTTTCCGTCTTTGTCTTCAGCCATCAAAATCATTCCTTGTGAGGGTATGCCTTTGATGTCTCTCGGTGCAAGGTTAGCCAACAGACAGACTTGTCTGCCAATGATGTTATCAGGCTCGAAGTGTTCGGCGATTCCGCTCACTACGGTGCGTTGATCAAGACCAGTATCCAATGTAAGCTTTAATAACTTCTTCGTCTTCGCTACTTTTTCTGCTGTGAGGATAGTAGCTACACGAATATCCATTTTGGCGAAGTCGTCAAATTGCACGACTTCTTTGGCCGGTTTCACAGTTAAGGTAGCGTACTCGTTTTCTTTTTTTGTATTTTCTAATTTTTGAATTTGTTTGACGATGACTTCGTCTTCCAGTTTTTCAAACAATAACTCTGGTTTGTTCAATTGATGTCCTTCTTTCAATAATCTATGGTTGCCTGCTTCGTTCCAATTGACAGGTTTGAAGTTCAGCATGTCAAACAATTTCTTTGCACTGAATGGAATAAACGGTTCACCAAGAATGGCAAGGTTAGCGGCCAGTTGCAAGGATAGATGCAAAATGGTTTTTACACGCTCCGGATCGGTAGCTTGTATTTTCCACGGTTCCGTATCTGCCAAATATTTGTTACCCATACGGGCCAAGTCTATATAGGTGTTCAGCGCTTCTCTGAAACGATAGGTTTCAATGGACTTCGCAATGTCTGTAGGAAAAGTTTTCAGGCGATCGATCAATTCCTGATCTTGTGCAGTCAATGCATTTAATGCCGGAACTTTACCATCGTAGTATTTTTGAGTCAATACTGCTGCACGGTTTACGAAATTGCCCAATATGGCAACTAGTTCATTGTTGTTCCTGTTTTGAAAATCTTTCCAAGTAAAATCATTGTCTTTTGTCTCTGGTGCATTGGCACATAGTACATAACGCAGCACGTCTTGCTTGCCTGGAAATTCTTCCAAGTATTCATGCAACCATACAGCCCAGTTACGGGAAGTAGAAATTTTATTTCCCTCCAAATTCATGAATTCATTGGCAGGAACCTGATCGGGTAAAATATAACTGCCTTCCGCTTTCAACATAGCAGGGAAGATGATGCAATGGAAAACGATGTTGTCTTTTCCGATGAAGTGTACAAGCTTGCTGTCTTTGTCTTTCCAATAGGTTTCCCAAGTGTTCTTCGCATGATGAGCAGAAGGACCTTGCGCGAAATAATCTCGCGTAGCCGAAATATATCCGATGGGTGCATCAAACCATACGTACAATACTTTACCTTCAGCATCGGGTAATGGAACAGGAACTCCCCATTCCAGGTCGCGTGTTACTGCGCGTGGTTGCAAGCCTTGATCAATCCATGACTTGCATTGACCGTAAACATTCGGTTTCCAGTCTTTGTGTTCTTCCAATATCCATTGCTTCAACCAACTTTCGTATTGGTCCAAGGGTAGGTACCAATGCTTTGTATCTTTTAATATGGGTTGCGCTCCGCTCAACATCGACTTTGGGTTTTTCAATTCCGAAGGACTTAATGTTGATCCGCAATTTTCACATTGGTCGCCGTAGGCATTCTCATTGCCGCAATGTGGACAGGTACCTACGATGTAGCGGTCAGCCAAAAATTGATTGGCACTAGGATCAAAATATTGTTCTGATGTTTTTTCAATGAAAGCTTTCTTGTCGTATAACGCTTTGAAAAAAGCAGATGAAGTTTCGGCGTGTATTTTACTCGATGTGCGGGAATAAATATCAAAGGAGATTCCTAAATCAGCAAAAGATTTTTTGATCAACTCATGGTATTTATCTACCACTTGCTGAGGGGTTACGCCTTCTTTTTTTGCACGAATAGTGATCGGTACACCGTGTTCATCAGAACCGCCGATGAAAAGCACATCTTTTCCAGTAGAACGTAAATACCTGACATAAATGTCTGCAGGGACGTAGACTCCGGCCAAATGACCGATGTGAACAGGACCATTGGCGTAAGGTAAAGCCGATGTAACCGTATATCTTTTGAATTCAGAAGCCATCAATTGGTAGATTTTAATGCAAAGATAGGATTTTTAGTACTTATTTTCCTTGGTATGACTCTATTTAGGTTGAAAGTTAGTAACTTTGCAGCCTGATACGCATTTATTAACGTCATGCAAGAAATAAGAAACATCGCCATCATTGCCCACGTCGATCACGGTAAAACTACTTTGGTTGATAAAATCATTCACGCTTCTAAGATCTTCAGGGAGAATCAGGAATTCGGGGACTTGATCCTTGATAACAATGACCTGGAACGTGAACGCGGTATTACCATCACTTCCAAGAACGTATCGGTACGTTACAAAGATTTTAAAATCAATATCATTGATACGCCTGGTCACAGTGACTTCGGAGGAGAAGTGGAACGTGTATTGAAAATGGCAGACGGTGTGTGTCTCCTTGTCGATGCGTTTGAAGGCGCCATGCCTCAAACTCGTTTCGTACTGGGCAAAGCACTGGGTCTTGGATTGAAGCCGATCTTGATCATCAATAAAGTAGATAAAGAAAACTGTCGTCCTGATGAAGTACATGAGTCTGTATTTGACTTGATGTTCAACCTGGGTGCAACGGAAGATCAATTAGATTTCACCACACTATATGGTTCGTCTAAACAAGGATGGATGGGATATGACTGGAAAAATCCTACATCTGACATCACTCCTTTATTGGATACCATTATTAAAGTTATTCCAAGAGCACCTTTCTTAGAAGGCAATGCGCAAATGCAGATCACTTCTCTGGATTATTCAGCTTTTGTTGGACGTATAGCGATTGGTAGAGTGTTCCGCGGTACCTTGAAAGAAGGTCAGCAAATTGCCTTGTGTAAAGCAGACGGTTCTACCAAAAAAATGAAAATCAAAGAACTTCAGGTATTTGAAGGGTTAGGTAGAGTAAAAGTACCGGAAGTTTCTCAGGGAGAAATTTGTGCGATTATCGGTTTGGATGATTTCGAAATCGGAGATACTGTTGCCGATGTCGACAATCCGGAACCATTGGCACGTATCAGTGTGGATGAACCTACGATGAGTATGTTGTTTACGATCAACAACTCTCCGTTCTTTGGTAAGGAAGGTAAATTTGTAACGTCCCGTCACTTGCGTGACCGTTTGTACAAAGAAATCGAGAAAAATTTGGCATTAAGAGTACAGGAGACAGATACGGAAGATAAATTCTTGGTGTTCGGTCGTGGTATTCTTCACTTGTCTGTGTTGATTGAAACCATGCGCAGAGAAGGATACGAATTACAAGTAGGACAACCTCAAGTATTGTATAAGGAAATTGACGGACAGAAAAGTGAGCCGATCGAATTGATGGTAGTGGACGTACCTCAGGAATTTTCCGGTAAAGTCATTGAATTGGTAACGCAACGTAGGGGTGAATTGAAAATCATGGAACCGAAAGGCGATGTGCAACATTTGGAATTTGAAATTCCTTCACGCGGTATCATGGGCTTGCGTAACAATGTATTGACCGTATCACAAGGAGAAGCTGTCATGACGCACCGTTTGATGGGCTA
>DATHPB010000035.1:0-11915 GCA_035484295.1 Cytophagaceae bacterium | reverse complement strand
AATCGGCGTATACGATTACGATTGTTTCATTGTGGACATCATGTTACCGGATGGTAACGGACTTGATATTATCAAAGAGATAAAGAGCAAAGGAATTGAAGGAGGAGTAATCATTGTATCTGCAAAAAATTCATTGGAGGATCGCATCGTAGGATTGGAAATCGGATCAGATGATTACCTGGTAAAACCTTTTCATCTTGCGGAATTGAATGCGCGAGTGAAGTCTGTCGTACGCAGAAGAAATTTTTCCGGATCTAATCTCGTAACCTTTAATGAAATCACCATCAACATAGATTCTCGGGAAGTAACGGTGAAAGACACTTCAGTCAACCTTACAGGTAAAGAATACGATATTCTGTTGTATTTTATTTCCAACAAAGGGAGGGTGATTCCTAAAGATTCCCTGGCTGAGCATGTGTGGGGCGACTACATGGACAATGCTGACTCGTTGGATTTCATTTACACTCACATAAAAAATACGAGGAAAAAACTGCTGGATGCGGGAGCCAACGATTACATCAAGACAGTATACGGTATCGGCTATAAATTTACCAACTGATGAATCTGTTAGATAAGTCAACCCGCTATTATCTCGTCTATTCATTATTTGTTTTCTCATTGGGTTCTCTCTTTTTTTATTTTTCAATTCAACAGGTCATCAACGACGGTATTGACGAAGCCTTGTTGCAGGAAAAAATCGTATTGATAGAAAACCTGCGTTACGAGCGTGCCATCGATTCCTTAAAACTTAATAAAGATTTTTATATCCATACCATAGAAGGACAACATAAAGCCTACGATCATTTTCGGACGATCCGCCCTTCTCAGGATACAACGCTCAAATACAAGCAACGACAGCTGGAAAGCGTATTCAAGCACGGCGGAGAATTTTACATCTTGAGAATAAGACAATCATTACAACGGGAAGAAGAACTCATAGACTCCATATTGCCCGTAGGTATAGTTATGTTCATGATTTTATTGGTTGGGGTATTGATGATTAACAATATGATATCTGTTCGTGTATGGGCTCCGTTTTACCTCATCATGGATCGCTTGAAGGCTTACGATATCAAAACAGGTGAGGTGTTGCATTATGATCATGTTAAAATCAAAGAGTTTGATCAGTTGACCTACAATTTGTTTTTGATGACGTCGAAGATTCATGAGGATTTCAGGAGTCAGAAAGAATTCAATGAAAACTTTTCACATGAGCTGCAAACTCCTCTGGCTATTATTCAAAACAATTTGGAAAATATGATTCAGTCGCCACATTTGCAAGAAGAGGAAATGAATCAGATCAGTGGCATCATGGAAGCGGTAAAGAGAATCTCTTCATTGAGCAAAGGTTTACTCCTGTTGTCGCAGATTGACAACAATCAGTTTCCTGAAGTGACAGATGTAGACATCGTGGCGGTTTCAAAAAAACTAGTTCATTTTTTTTCCGGAATCATTGAAGACAAGAAAATCGTGATCATAGAAAAATATAGCGGTTCAGTGTTGATCAAGGCTAACCAGGCTCTTATAGATATTTTGGTGACGAATATTATTTCCAATGCCATCCGCCATAACATCGATGAAGGTTATATTTCCATAGACATTACGATGGACCGCATGATGGTTTCCAATTCAGGAAAACCATTGATGGGAGATGTGAATACTATTTTTGATCGCTTTGTAAAATTGGGTGAAAAGAAAAATTCCATAGGATTGGGATTGCCTATCGTTAAAAAGATCTGTGAAGTATCTGGATTCTCTGTTGCCTATGAAAATAACGAAGCAGAACATACGATCACGGTTAAGTTCTAAATCGTTAGCTGAATTAAAGCGTAAAAAATAACTGTTTGATTATAAATCCAAGGACTACTTTTATTTATGATCTTCCTCCTCCATTAAAATGTTCAGGTAATTCTGATACCTTGACAATGGAATAACCCCTTCTTTTACTTTTTCTATTATGATACAGCCGGGTTCGTTGTAATGTTTGCAATTGTGAAATTTACATTGACCAATCAACACACGCATCTCAGGATAATAATGAGAAATTTCTTCTTTGCTGATTTCATACAATCCCCATTCCTTTACACCAGGTGTATCGATCAAATGTGTGTGATCATCGATGCTATGCATTTCAGCAAAAGTTGTGGTATGCACTCCTTTGTTGGAGAAATTGGAAATACCGGAAGTTTTCAATCCTGCACCGGGACAAAGCATATTTAGGAAACTTGATTTACCCACGCCTGAATGTCCTGCTATCAAAGAGGTTTTGTTCTCTAATTCATTTTTTATTTCATCCGCACCTTCTCCATTCAATGCCGATGAAAGGATAACGCGATAGCCCGCCTGACAGTATATCTCCTTAAATGCTTTAGCGCTTTCCAGGTCTTCTTCAGAAAACAAATCGGTTTTGTTAATGATCAATAAGGCAGGAATTCTAAAGCTTTCGCAGGAGATAAGAAAACGATCGACAAAACCTAATGACGTACGTGGATGCGATAATGTAAAAATAAGAATAGCCTGATCGATGTTTGACCCGAGTAAATGTCCAAAAGCTGACTTGCGCGTGGAACGTCGAACGATGTAATTTTGTCTTAACTCAATGTCCTCGATGGTATAACTGTCGCTGCTGTCTTCTTGTTTCAGTAATACAAGGTCACCAACCGCTATAGGATTGGTGACTTTCAGGTCGTGATTTTTAAACTTGCCGCGTAAACGTGCACTGACAATGGTATGATCTTCCTTCCTCACATGGTACCATGATCCGGTGGATTTAACGACAACACCTTTTATTAATTTCCCCATGTGATGTAGTTCATTATTTTTTCGGTGGCACCGATGTGTTTGGCGATCTCCAGGGTATTCAATGTTTTAATATTCTCTTGTTGATCAGGTGTAAGAAGAACAGTTACTTTTTGTTGCAGTTCTTCTGCATCTTGAATACTGTATGCTCCACCAATGGAAATGAAATCAAACGCCTCTGGAAATTTACTGTAATGAGGTCCGAAAATTACGGGTAGTCCGAAAGAAAGCGGTTCCAGTATATTATGCAGCCCTTGCTTAAATGCACCTCCCACATAAGCAATGTTTCCGTACTTGTACAAAGAAGACAACATGCCGATGTTGTCGATGATGACAACGGAGATACTTTCTAAATCCGTTCGCTCGTCAATGACAGAATAACGAATGTTCCTTACAGTAAGTGAAGCTTCCAATTGTTGAAGGTGTGATGCTTCGATCTCGTGCGGAGCGATGATGTATTTGAGGGATGTATTCGTGTTGATCAATGAAACAAGGATATTTTCATCTTCAGGCCAGGTACTACCCGCTATCATTAATTGATGATTCGCTTTGAATTTTTCGATGAAGTGGAAACGGAGATTTTTTCTGGCTGTCGACAATACCCTGTCGTAGCGGTTATCTCCGGTTACCGAGACCTGATCAATACCGGCTGCATGGAGCAATTGAGAAGACGTTTCATTGACAACAAAGAGATGTGTAAACCGTTTCAACATTTGTTTATACCAATTACCGTACGGTTTAAAAAATACCTGAGAACTTCTGAACGTAGCAGAAAAAACATAAGTAGGGATTTTTTTTGATTCCAATACTTTAAGGTAATAATGCCAGTAATCGTATTTGGCAAACAATACAGTTTCAGGTTTTACAGTTTCTATAAAGAACGACGCATTGGAAGCACTGTCTATGGGCAGGTAATCGATGTGAAAGGGAAGCACATCGTTTTTCTTTACTTCATATCCCGAAGGAGAGAAAAATGTTACCAGTATTTTTTTATGCGGATACTTCTGATTCAATGATTCCATGAGAGGAATGGACAATTCGTATTCTCCCACAGAAGCACAGTGAAACCATATGCAGGAAGGAATATTTTGGAATTTCTCATGCAGTCTTTTTTTCCATCCTTTACGTCCATTGATCCATAAACGAGCTTTACGGTGCCCGAAAACAGAAAGTACAAAGAGCAATAAACGGTATAGATAGATTCCTAAATGATAAAGTAATGACATTCGTTGTTACAAATAATTAAATCCAGCGGACTAAGTTAATAAATAAGTACACGTATCTGGATATGAAAGAAAGAAACTACTATTATTTGTATTAAAAATCGTATTTAAGCAGGATTTCTTGTGTATTTAATGAAACGAAAAGATAGGACAGGTTATGTTACGGTTTGATCATAATTTCATCAAAACAGGATTAAAAGCCTTTGTGCTGATTAACACTTTATCTCCTGATTGGAGTTGTAATGCCTCTTCCTTTGTGATAACTACATTCATGAGATTATTTCCGACTATTACTTTTACTACATATACAATATCGTTGGCAATAACGTCAAGCACTTCTCCCGTCAACTGAATTTTTCCACTGATCTCTTTATGCTGAAAAACTTCGGACGGTGTACCCTGTCGTATAATTTTTCCTAAATCCATTTCAATCACATAATCAGATAACCTGTAGATTTCTGAAGGATCATGACTGATCATAAACGTGGTCAGACCGAAATGTCTATGGATGCGTATGATTTCATTCTGCAAAACATAACGCATTTCAGGATCAAGTGAGGAAAATGGTTCATCCAATAATAATAAGTCGGGTTCTCTGACAAGAGCTCTTGCCAATGCGCAGCGTTGCTGCTGTCCGCCAGAGAGCATGGCGGGAACTTGATGAGCAAGTGCTCCGAGTTCCATGATCTCCATGATCTCCAGAAGTCTCTTTTTATTTTTTTTGTCAGGTAAAACGAATGTAAGATTTTCATAAAGTGTCATATTCGGAAACAGTGCATAATCCTGAAACACAAATCCTATTTTTCTCCGCTGTGGTATTTCATGAATGCTTTTTTCTTTGCTGAACCATGTTTCAGATGCAGCCTTAATGAATCCTTCTTCCGGTAGAATGAGACCGGCCAATATTTTTAAAAGCGTTGTTTTGCCTGCCCCTGATTTACCATAAATAGAAGCGAATTTTCCCTGTTCGATTTGTAATGTCACATCGAGAAGCATGCTTCCATGAGAAGCATGTAGTTTTTTCTTAACTTCTATTTCGAACATATGTACCCCTATGAATGATTTTTATTCCGTTTTCGATTGAACCAGAAGAGTAATAAAAGTATGGTAAAGGACACGACTAACAAAACCAGGGCATATTGGTTGGCATTGTCGTAATTCATGCTTTCTACCTCGTCGTATATGGCGATAGATGCTACTTTGGTTATACCTGGAATACTGCCTCCAATCATCAGCACAACTCCAAACTCTCCCAATGTATGGGCAAAAGTTAATATGATACCGGATAATAATGCAGGTTTAATATTAGGTATCATTACTTTAAAAAATGTTTTGGAAGGAGATACTCCTAAAGTATAAGAGGCTTCTTTTAATGAAGCAGGTAGATTTTGAAATGCGGCCTGTACAGGATAAACCATAAATGGAAAACTGTATAGAATAGATGAAACAATGAGTCCATCAAACGTAAATACAAGCCGCAGGTTAAAATAATGATTTAAGAAATTGCCAAACCAATGATTAGGACTGAATGCCAGTAAGAGATAAAAACCAAGTACCGAAGGAGGGAGTACCAACGGTAAACTTATTATGCTTTCAAGTACCGGTTTAAATTTTGTTTTAGTGCCAGCAAGCCAATAAGCCAATGGAACTCCTGTAATCATCAATAGAATTGTAGTGATGATTGAAAGCTTGAAAGAAAGCAACAGGGGTTCCCAATTATTCATACTTCATCATGAAAAGTTCTGTGGTTTTTAAAAGTCCTTCAACACGATCTGATACCTGAAGAGCGAGTGCTTCAGCTGATTGAGTCGTGATGAGAGAGGTGATGAGATGTCCGTTAAAATTTAGCTTAACTTCGGACAGAAGCGTTCCTTTTTCTATATGTTCAATCACTGACTGAAACCGATTTCGAATACTCAATCCTCCCTTCAGATCTTTCCCGATAGACAGTTCCGTTTCTTTAAATACCATGTAAACAAGATTCCCTTTATAGATATAATCTTCACGATGATGAATCATCATGGAATAGAAGTAGGATCCTTCACAATACAATTTCAAAAGGGCAATGTCTCCGGATGTTTGAATGTCTGAAATTTCAGCGGTCAGTTTGTTCATTTACTAAATTGATAACCATATTTTGAAAATGTTTTTCTGGCTTTTTCCGAAAGTAAGTAATTGTAAAACAATTCAGCATCTGTTTTGTGTTTTTCAAGGGAATAGTTGAGTATCACGATGCCTTGAGCTATGGGCTGGTAAGCCTTTTTGTCTATATTCATCCATTTGCCTTTATCTTTCATCTCAGGACTAAGTACCACTGATTTTGCTGTAAAACCAATGGTTGCCGCTTTTGAAGTAATGTACTGATTTACCTGTGAAATACTTTCTCCATATACTAGTTTGGATTCAACCTTATCGTAGACTTTATAATACTTCATGACATCAACGGCTGCTTCTCCGTACGGAGCCACTTTAGGATTGGCTATAGCAATAACTTGTACTTCAGGTATCAGCAGTACATTAACATTTAACAAATCAATATCCTTGCAAGTCCATAGCACAAGACTTCCATAAGCATATATTTGAGGTTCAGATGTGGTAAGGTTTTCTTTATACAAAGCCTGAGGAAATTCCATATCAGCAGAAAGGAATAAATCAAATGGTGCACCTTCCCGAATTTGAGCCGTTAATTTACCTGAAGAACCAATGATAAGATCTATTTCCTTACCTGTTTCTTTTTCATATTGTTTTTCAATTGCTTTCATGGCATACTGCGCATTGGCGGCAACAGCAATCGTCAGTTTTTCTTGTCCAAACAAATTGAATGCTACTTGAACAAAGACGAAAGTAAGCAATAGTATTTTTTTCATGAGGTGCTGTGTTTATGGTAAAACTTTAAACAATGGTTAGAAGATATACTGAAAACCCACTATGGCGTAGGACAGAGAAGGGGAGTCGGTTATGTTTTTTTGTTCACCCCATATATAGTGAGCATTTAGTTTTAGCTTGTCCTTATTGATGAGGTAATTGATTCCAATGTCATAAATCGTTTGAGTGGTAGCACCGGTAAGGGAATTGATATAGTCTTTCCCTCCATAACTACTTGCTGTTTGTCCGGAATACATGAATGAGGGTTGAATGATTCGACCGTTCTTTTGCACAAAATTGTAAGCGACTTTTACTGAATATACCTGGTCTGTTGATTTATGAGTGCCTGTCGTTAAAATGGAATTACGATAAAGCCAATCGTATTCCAAAACAAAATCCCAATGGTTATAATTAGCTAATATATCGCCTCCATAGAAACTGTTATCAGTAAAAATTTCAGTTTGTCCCTGGTATGTTCCATTAGCTGCAAATGTGATCCCTTTTCTTCGTCCATAGTAAGACTGTACATAATTGAGTTTATATTTATCCATTTCAGGATCTCCTATGGTAAAAGCAACTCTCGAAGTGAACATTGGAGACCATTGTGAACCTGTACCGATTATCGTGGGACTAGTCATATCAAATGCACCAACGTTATAATTAAAACTCCACCCCATTCCCCTGTGCAAACCACCTATATTGATTCCTGTCTCTCGGCCTGTCGTTCTGCCAACCAGAAATGTTCTTGGTTGATAGTTAGGCAAAGATTTATCCATAGAAATGACATTAAAGGCACTGGAAATATTTTCCCGTCCAACCTGAGGTCTAAAATACCCTGCTGTTACATTGAACAATGGTTTAGGATTCCATGTCCACATCGCATCCCATAAATAAAAATCGTGATTATCTGTAGCATTTGGGCTGCCATTTCCGGCTGTATTTTTATCTCTTCCTATGCCATCGTAGGCAAATAAGACATAATAACTTAGATTTTTTCTAATGGTTCCTTTTACTCCTATTCTACCTCTTCTGATATTCAGGTCATTTCTGTTCTGGGTATTATTTCCGGGATTTTGAAAGGTATTGACATCCCAAAGTTGAAGCATTTGGATAATTTCAATATCCTTGAGTTCAGGTATGGGAGACTTGAGTTCTCTGAATTTTTCAGAAAGGCTGCTGCTGTCAGTCTTCTCAACATTTTGAGCTTGAGCATATTGGATTGTTAAAGCAAAAAAGAGACAAATAGAGGTGGAAATCTGTTTAATCATGGTTTTATCGTTGTATAGTGGCTTTTCTATTGTTTTATTGTGTGCTTATCGTTATTCATTTTTGTGAATAACGATTGGGCAAACATAAAGAATAATTTTAATATAAGTATATATACTCATTTAAATTTAGGTATAAATGCTTGAAAAATTATTTAAATTATCAAAAGTGATTTAAAACAAACCCAATTTAGGTGAAAAAGTGTCATTTCTGTAAAGAACGCTATAGGTTTAACTTACTGGTTTCTTTTGCAAGAAATTTTTGAAAGCTGTTATTGAATTGAATAAATTGTTGGATAGCCAGAAGACCTTTTGGTGTTACTAAAGCTTTACCGCCGCCTTTTCCCCCTTTTTGTGAGACGACTAAAGGTTCACCTGCACGTTGATTCATTTGGTCTATAAAGTCCCATGCTTGTCGGTAAGACATTTTCATGGCAATAGCCGCCTGGCGAATAGATCCCAGTTCTTGTATTTTTTCCAGAAGCTCGATTCTTCCGTAACCTAGGAAAGGCTCTTCTGCTGAGTCAATCCATATTCTGCCGTTAGCCTTAAATACAGTTTGTTTTTTAGCCATATCGTTTTTGTAGATCTTTAGCTAAATGTATAAAAACAATTCCTTTGGATCAGTAAAAAATAGTAAGATGTACTCTGAATGAATGCGCATAGAATCGGAGCTGCAGTTATTTTAGAGAAGAGGATATAAAATATTGATACAGTTTAAGCTTCATTTGATAGGCTTTTCATAGCATGTAACTATAGATATTAAATGCTGTTTTGGGGCAGCAGTAGGTCACCTGATTTCAAATTGATTATCATTGTCTCCATTCTTGATTTAAAAATGAATTGAGTTACGCCTTCAGAAACGCATTGAATAGGTTAATGAGTAATACTGAGTTTCAGCAATTGGCAAGCGATACAAGTGTAGAAAGTACTAAATGATTAACCATTAATGGAATGATAATATATTACTGTACATCTTAAAACTTACCTCAGATAAAACATCGATCAATCGGAAGATAAGAACAAATACTTTTTAAAATACAGAAATAGAAAATTGGAAAAATTCTGATTTAATAAATAACATAAACTCTTGCTGGTGCTGATATCAATCGGTACCCATTCATGGAGGGCTTATGTCCGGGCTTTATTTTTCTATACCTCTTCAAAAAAATTAAAAATAACAATTACCAAGCAATACCTTAAAGAGAATTTTATATCAAAGTCTACACTTTTATACCGATGCAGAGCATGTCGATATTTGTTTTTAGTCTTGTGACAAATGTCGACAATACAGATACCATTTATGTGACTGTCTGTACGATGTCCGGTCTTTGGCATTATAGGTAGATAGTGTGTTTCGTATATTTTTATGTATATTGAATACAGTTGATACAATAACTTATGGTAATGAATTTAAAGAGAATAACCCTAACGGCTCTTAAAAGAAAGTCTGAAACGATTTTAACAGGTGGTGATGATGTAGTGGTAAAAGCTATTAGAGAAAATGATTTCCATTTTTTTAGAATTATTAAATTTAAAAATATCGAAAATGGTATAAGAGGAATTGGTAAATCTAATTATACAGATAGCGAAATAATAAGCAGTGAGTACACTCATTTTGAAATTGAATATATGAGTGATACATCGATGGATTTTGACATATATACTGAAAGTCCTAACTTATAACTCTTGCTGGCACCAATGTCCGCCTGTGCTTTGGTGAATCAAATGGCTATACGATGTGATAGTTAAATGGGATGAGGCGAGCGTTGCTATAAAAAGGGTATGGCTTTCCTATTTTTAACGTTATACTTTTTCATTGAGCTACAAAATTTTGTAGAATGTTGTACAACCCTCTTATATAGAGTGCTTGGTATATTTTTAAATTTCCTTATTGTATTGGAACAATTGTTGTCTCATTCTTAGCGATTCACTAAACAACTATCATTATGCCACAAAAAGCAGCAGACAGTCACAAGAAAGCATCTGAAAGCCACAAGAAAGCATCAGAACATCACAAAAATGCAGCAGAAGAACATGAAGCTGGTAATCATGACAAGGCTTCTCATCACGCAACGGAAGCAGACAAGCATGAAAAGGAAGCAACTAACCATGCAAAGGATGCTCACCAATATGCAACGACTGCTAAGAAAAAGTAGTTTAGGTTTATTTTATTGTTTATAAAAGAACAGCTTTAGGGCTGTTCTTTTTTATTTGTTACATATTTCATTCCTGTGTATTAAACGATCAAGGACATAAGACCATTCAATAGGCTAGAACGAAAGATTATTTCAGTCAAACAAAAAATACAACATAGAACTACTTTTGATTTAGCAATGGTTTCTTTTGTAGTGATGTTACTTGTGGTTTCATATAAAATAATTATTCCTTATATAAATCCAAAAGTTCTTAATATCTCTAGTGCATAATAAACTGCAGTGATAGAAGTTCCTGCCGCAATGACTAAATTGAGGAAGTATAAAGCTTTACGTTGTTGATTTTGTATAGCTTCCAGTATTTTCAATCTTTCTTTTTCTTCGAATAACTGATTGTACCCACCTGTTAGGTAATAAAGCTTTCCTTCCCAGGTAATCGTATAAAATGCTGTCTCAGGTATTGTGGAATCAGTCGGATGAACGACTTTCGTCATAGATACATACCCATCCTTTATAAGCTTGGTCAGTACAGTTTCTAAGTCCTGACTTATAAATATATTCCTCGTGTTTTGTAAACCCATACCAATTGTTAAAACGTCAAGATTCTCTGTAATTGGATACATGAACTCTAACACTTCATCTAGTATTTCTGTAGGAGTAAAGTCTTTAAATTTCTTCATGACGTGTGTATTCAAACTAAAAAGACTGTTGTTTAGCACGCGTTCCAAATTAATAATCACAGGGTAGGAATGTAAATATCAAACTGCGAGCCTTTATTGGGCTTTCCTGTTGCTATGACTATGCCTTTATGGTTTTCGACAATTCGTTTACAGATGGCAAGTCCAATACCTGTTCCGTTATACTGGCTTTGTCCATGCAAACGTTGAAACACTTCGAAAATGCGATCTCTATACTCTGGTTCAAAGCCAATACCGTTATCGACAACACAAATATGACAATAATTCACTTCCGGCATGAGGTCATTATAATGCAGCAAACGTCCTGGTGTGATGGCACATTTGATTGTTATGCGAGGAAATCTTTTAGGATGGCTGAATTTAAGGGCATTACTGATAAGATTCTGTATGACTTGGCGAAACTGAAACACGATGACTTTGGTATGACATGTTCCATTAGCTGTTATTATAGCTTTCTTCTCTTTGATCGATTCTTTAAATTCTCCTATTACTTCTTTAATAACTTTGTTGAGATCAGTTTTTTCAAAATTATGTTTACCTTCTTTGACACCTGCATATATCAGGAGATCGTCAATGAGCATCTGCATCCGACCTACCGTATGCTGAACCTTCTTAAGATAACCTTTACCGGTACTGGATAGCTTTGCATTTTCTTCATCGAGTAAACACGATGTAAATAGTTTTATTTTCCGCAATGGTTCCTGTAAATCATGACTGGATATAAACGTAAAGGTTTCTAGTTCTCGGTTCATTTTTTCTAAGAATATATTCTTTTCTCTAAGTATTTTATAGCTTTCTTCCAATGCTGTTGTTCTATAACTAATCACGGCTTCTAGCCTTTTATTGTCAGACTTGCGCTTTTTAATGATTTCTGTGGTATCGGTAAAAGTGAGTAAAATGAGTTGTTCA
>DATHPB010000034.1:0-2742 GCA_035484295.1 Cytophagaceae bacterium | reverse complement strand
CTCAAATTGATGTGGTGGCAGAATTTGCTATGGCAAAAAAATTATACGACGAGAAAAAGTTCGCTAGTGCCGTTCAAGGTTTTGACAGAGTTCTTCAAGCTAAACCCAATCATTGGGAAGCCTATTATTACCGAGCTTTATCGAAATATGAAATGGGAGACTACGAAGGTGCAGTAGAAGACTTCAACAGTTGCCAGCCACAATTTCCTAATCGTTGCGAATTATATCTTCAAAGAGGGTTGGCACATAGCAAACTAGGTGCAAGAGATGCAGCCATTAGTGACTACACCTCTACTATCAAATGTGACAGTACCATCTATGAAGCTTACACAAACAGAGCAAATGAATATTATTTATTAAGTAATTACCCTTCTGCCATCAATGATTACACAAAAGCGATTGAGTTAAGACCTAATCAATTTGAAGGATACTATGGTAGAGGTTTGGCTAAGAATGAATACGGTCGTTATGAATCTGCAATCCCTGACTTTAACAAGACGATAGAACTATTTCCTACTTATAATTACGGCTACTTCTACAGAGGATTTGCTTACAGTAATTTAGACAAGTATCAAGAAGCAATTAATGATTACACCAAAACGATCAAGTTGGATCCTAAAGACAAAAGTGCTTATTTTAACAGAGCTACGGCTTATGCTGAATTGAGAGATTATACCGCTGCGATAGCGGACTACGATACTACCCTCTCTCTTGACCCTGAATTTCTTGACGCATATTTAGATAAAGCACATGCTCAATATGTTAATCTAAACTTTGATGGTGCAAAGGCTGTTTATGATCTCGCTGCCAAAAAATTTCCGAACAACGGCATTGTATTTTTTAACAGAGGACTTTATTTCCGTGAGTTGAATAATGAAAAAGCTGCTCTTCCTGAGTTCGACAAAGCTATTCAGTTAAATCCTAGAGACGCTGAAGCTTTACATTACAGAGCGCTTACAAAGGACGAGTTAAAAGATGAAGCTGGTGCCTGTGTGGATTTAAAGAAAGCCATTGAATTGGGTTTTAAAGACAGCGAAGATCTGAAAAATAAAATTTGTGGTAAATAATTTTTTAGAACCGGTCAAAGCTCAGTACGCTCCGCTCGGAGAAAAAAAAATAATTCTTGGTTCCCAATCCCCTCGCAGGAAAACCCTGCTTGAGGGGCTGGGCATCCAACCGATCGTTAGGATCAATGACATGGACGAAAGCATTCCTCCAGACATCCTACCTCATCAAGCCCCTGAATTTTTAGCCAGAAAAAAAGCCACCGCTTTTACTTCTGCCCTTCGTCCTGAAGAACTTCTTATTACAGCAGACACGGTAGTCATTATCGATCACCATGTGATCAATAAACCTGGTGATGCCGAGGAAGCCGTCGCTATGCTTAAGCGTCTAAGTGGACGCATGCACGAAGTAGTTTCCGGAGTATGTCTAAGTACAATCAATCAAACACATTCCTTTTCAGAAACAACACGGGTCTTTTTTAGAACCTTGAGTGAAGAACAAATCAGGTATTATGTATCGCATTACTCTCCTTTCGATAAAGCAGGTGCTTACGGTATTCAGGAATGGATAGGTCTTGTAGCGATAGAAAAAATAGAAGGAGACTTTTACAATGTGATGGGATTACCAGTTGGTAAACTGGTAGAAGAAATGAAAAAAATAAACTGAGGGATATCCTAATTCTCACCTTATCCTCTTACACCATCCAATCTTCCAATATCCTCAACTCCACCATAGGAGAAATGCGGTCGTACAAAACATGGTATACGGCTTTAGTAATCGGCATGTCTACAGCACTGTGTTCTTCCGCACCGTTTAATTCATGGATACATTTTACTGCATAATATCCTTCTGCAATCATATTCATTTCCATTTGCGCAGCTTTCAATGAATAGCCCTTGCCTATCAAATTTCCCAAGTTACGGTTTCTACTGTAAGGGGAATAAGCAGTCACCAATAAGTCTCCGAGGTATGCCGACCCGTTAAGGTCACGATCACCAGGATATAAACTTTGTAAAAAGCGAGCGATCTCCTGCATGGCATTTGCAACAAGCACCGCTTGAAAGTTATCTCCGTAATTTAATCCACGTGCCAAACCGCATACAATAGCCACGATGTTTTTCATAACAGCACAATATTCCACACCATACAAATCAGTCAATGTAGACGTTTTCACAAACCGATTTTCAAACAACCCAGCTACTATATGGTTCACATCCTGATTTACACCGGCAATCGTCAGGTAAGAACGTTTTTCCATGGCAATCTCTTCTGCGTGACAAGGTCCGGCCAGAATCACTTGATGTTCCATCGGAATGCCTTTGTGCTGGAAGAGATAGTCTGTAACGAGTAAATTATAATTGGGAATCATCCCTTTCACGGCAGAGATCCAGAACTGATCTTTGGACAGCTGATCAAACGAACTTAAACTATCCAGTATAAATGCAGCAGGTACTGCCAATACAACAACTTGTGCTTCGCTCAAACAAGCTCTCAGATCCGTACTTGCTTTTACTTTTGTTGTATCTACACGAATATGACTGAGGTAACGAGGATTACTACCCTTTTGATTGATGCATTGCACAGACTCTGCATCTCTTAACCACCAATCGATTTTGATCTCTTTTTCGCTCAGTATTTTCACTATGGCAGTGGCCCAACTTCCTCCACCCAATACAGCTACTCGATCGATTTTTCCTAACGTTTCCAATTCTTTGCTTCGTCTTTTTATGACAAGAT